>JAKSBY010000509.1 GCA_022360855.1 Sphingomonadales bacterium
ACCCAATTGACCGGCGGGCGGACGCCGGCTTCGCGGCCGGCCAGTCGGCCCGAGAAATAGTCCACCACATAAATACCGGCGATAGGCGGGATGGTAACGCTCAGGAGCTCGAGAAAGCCGATGAAGTGCTCGAGAATGCCGCCCAAAGCCAGGCCGGTTCCGAGGACGCCGGCCGTGAGCGTAATGACCCAGTCGTGGGCGCGGGGCCAGATCTTGGCCAGCACCAGCGACGCCGAATAGAGATTATTGGCGTTGGTCGTCCAGGTCGCGAAGACGACGACGAGCAGCGCCGGCAGGCCGAGGCCGATGGCGATCATGTTGCCGATCAGATCCTGCGAGCCGGTCACGAGCGCCGGCAGGCCCGCGAGGCCGAGCACCAGCGGGTAGCCGAGCCCGTGGCTCAGCACCGCCGCGCGCAGGCTGGCTGCAGTGTCTTTCGCGAAGCGCGCCAGATCGGGCACGATCGCCACACCCACCATGGACGCGCCGATCAGGATCGACAGGGCATGGTCGACGGAGCGGATGTCGGTACCGTCGGGAGGAGCCTGGAGCAGCGTATCCCAGGTCGTCTGTGAAACCGTGCGATAGGCGCCGGCGATCAGTAGCGCGAGCAGAAGCGGCACGGCCACCCGGCTGAGCCGCCCGATCGCCCGGAAGCCGAAGATCGTGGTGCTGACCATCAGGACGCTGCCGAGTGCCGCAAACAGCTCTTCGGGAAACGCGCCGCCAAGCCAGCCGCCGAGCGCGGCGGCGCAGGCCCGGCCAAACAGCATGGCGGTCACACCGTACCAGCCAATCAGGGTCAGGGTCAGGACACCGTTGACGACCAGCGCTCCGGTCTCGCCGAACGCCCTGCCGATTAGGTTATAGGTGGAAAGCCGCGTCCGCGCGCCGACATGCATGGTGAGCGCCATGGCGCAGACTAGAATGGCGGCCGCGCCTCCGATGGCTGTCAAACCCTTGACGGCGCCGAGCCCGGCCAGGACTTCCGCGCCGATAAGGAAGGCCGGCAGCGTGATGAAAACGCCGATAAGGACCGTCGCGATCCG
>JAKSBY010000692.1 GCA_022360855.1 Sphingomonadales bacterium
AGCATCGCGACGTGATTGCCCGGTTCGGGCGCTTCCCGCACCGAAACGACGTGTTGGGCCGTGCCTCGACCGACGAGGAATTGGCCTATCTCGCGGACGGCGGCGGATTTGCCTGAGGCGTGCGGCAAAAATCCCGGTTGCATGCGCTGAAACAAGCGCCTAGCAAGGGCTGCGGTGACCCTTCTCTCGGGCATATCAAATAGCGGCATTGCGGCGTCTGCGGGCAGTCGCAACGCCCGCGCCGTCGGGCTCTGGTTGCTCGTCATCGCCGGTCTGGTCTTTGCCCTGGTCGTCGTCGGCGGCGCGACGCGGCTGACCCAGTCGGGCCTCTCCATGGTCGACTGGCGGCCGATCACCGGCGTTGTCCCGCCGCTCACGGGCGAGCAGTGGGCCGAGGAGTTCGACGCCTACCGGCAATATCCGGAATACAAGCTCGTCAACCGCGGCATGTCCCTCGATGAGTTCAAGGCGATCTTCTGGTGGGAATACGCGCACCGGCTCTTGGGCCGGCTGGTCGGCATCGCCTTTGCTGTACCGCTGATCGTCTTCCTTGTCCGCGGCATGGTGCCGCCCGGGCTGGCACCGCGGCTGGTTGGCCTGTTCCTGCTCGGCGGTGCGCAGGGCCTTTTGGGCTGGTACATGGTGCAATCGGGCCTGGTCAGCGAGCCGGACGTGAGCCAATACCGGCTGACCGCGCATCTCACCCTGGCGCTGATCATCTTCGCGGCGCTCATCTGGACCGCGCTCGATCTTCTGCGCCATGCCCGTCCGGGCGCCGGCGCCGGTCTCCGCCGCTTCGCTTACGCCACGGTCGGGCTGATCTTCCTTCAGATCATGATGGGCGGGCTCGTGGCCGGGCTCGATGCGGGACGCGCCTACAACACCTGGCCTCTGATGGCCGGTGCGCTGGTTCCGCCGGGCCTTTTCGAGATCACGCCCTGGTGGCTCAACCTGTTCGAATCGACCCTGACCGTGCAGTTCAACCACCGCGTCGGCGCATACGTCCTGACGTTTGCAAGCATCGGCGCGGTCGTCTGGTCGGTTCGCACGCAGGCCGGCGCCAGCACCCAGCGCGCCGCGCTGATGTTGCTTGTCGCTATGGTCCTGCAGATGCTGATTGGCGTATTGACGCTGATCTACGAGGTGCCGGTTTCTCTCGGGGTCTTGCATCAGGCCATGGGCGCGCTGGTGCTTGCCGCCGGCGTCAACTTCGCGCACCGGGCGCGGGGCAGGAGATAGCGGATGGCAAAGATCATGACCCTCTACATGACCGCTGCAAACGAAGACGAGGCGGCCCGCATCGTTTCCGCGCTTCTGGACGAACGGCTGATCGCTTGCGGCAACATCCTGCCCGGCATACGCTCGCTCTACCGCTGGGAAGGCAAGGTTGCGAACGACGCCGAAGTCGCGGTGATCATGAAGACCCGCGCCGAGCTCGCCGATGCCGCCATCGCCCGGATCGTCGCGCTACACAGCTACGACACGCCCTGCGTCACCGCCTGGCCGGTGACTTCCGGCCATGCGGACTATCTTGGTTGGGTCGTGGACGAGACTGTGGGTGAGGGCTAGGGTTAAGGGACTGGCCACTCAAGTGGCGAGAGCGGAGCCCCCCTCATCGAAATTCAGCTAGGGCTCAGCCAGCCGTCTCGCTAAGCCTCCACATCCCTAGCAAAAATTCTAGAGCGTTATGCGTTTAGATTGACTCGTCATTGCGAGCGGAGCGAAGCAATCCAGGAGTCGGACAACCTATTTCGGTGACAGTTACCTTTTTATTTTCTATTTAAAAACAAATGATTAGAAAAACCCGCCTTAAAAAGGTAACTGTCACCGAAATAGGCGAGTGCCGATACATCTGGAGCGCCGCGTCGCTGGCGCTCCTCGCAATGACAGAGTGCTGACTTAACTTATACGCATAGCGCTCTAGTCGCGTGGGCAGCGAAAATCGCCCAGATTATTGCGAAGTAGACCAAAATCGCCCGGCTGCCTGCTATCGAGCATCTCGATTTCCTCCTCGCCGAGAGCGGCGTGGGCCGCCTGTAATTCCGCCTCGTTATAGCTCCAGCCACGCCGTTTGCGCTCGGCGAGCCAGGAGTAAACCGCAAGTTCCCTGTTCGGGTAATGCGGCACGAGTCCGATACACCGCAACAGGAAGGCTGTGGCCTCGGGATCGCCCAGGATTGCCAATTCCTCCAGCCGCCAATTCACCTCGAACCACGAGCGTTGACATCTGACGTCGTCGTCACGGCAGAACCCGTCATCATAGGCCCATTCGATGAAGACACGCTTGGCCTCCGCAAAATCCTCGTTCTGCATGGCGATCCTTAGCCATTCAACCGCCATAGCATCGTCGCGTTCGAAGCCTTGGGTCCCCCGCCGCAGCCACTTGGCAATCTGCAGGGCCGCAGCGGCGCCCTGGCGTTCGGCCGCGAGCACCCAGTCGACCTCGCGGCGGAGGCGCGAAGGCAGCTCCCACGGCCCCGTCTTTGCGTTTGCAAATCCCAGCGCCAACGCGCGCGGTGTGGTTTGCCAAACGTCGGCCATCGCAATGTCTTCCTCGGATTCGGCATGTGAGAGCCATCCCATCAAAAAATTACCCATCGCGACCGCGGCGCGTCTGAAAAGACGTCGAGCCCTGGCCTTATCCTTTGCCACGCCGTCACCGTTGAGATAAAGCGTGCCCAGCCGTGCCAGCCGAACATGATCCCAAAGCCAGGGAGTCTCGGTATGCAAGATGCGCGACACCTCTTCGAATTGCCGTTCCAGGCATCTTCCTTCCATCATCAGAATGGCTTCGTTAAGCTCAGCACTTTCCTTCGGAAGATCAAACGCCAATAGCGACAAGGCGGTCTCGCAGTCGCCGTCACGGATGCTGCGGGCGACGGAAAGATCCCATTCATGCATCTTGGCGAGTGCGTCTTCGGCGTCCTTGCCTTTTTTCTGGCGAATCTCGTAATGGGCCGTCGGCAGGTTATCGATGATCGCCTGGACGTCGTCGTCTGCACAGGCCGCTGAACCCAAGCTCACGACAATCGCGCATAGGCCGATACCAAAGCTACGCAAATCCCCCATGGTCAGAACCCCATTCGAGACATGGTACTCGCAAGGGTAGCAAATGACGCATGGGTGCGCAAAGAGGAGACAGGGCCGGATACCCCGTCTCCGTCAAGCACTGTCTTTAGCGCAGGTCCGCCGCGCCCCAGAGGACGGTGTATTGCTCGCAGTGGAGCACGAGCGAGGAAAAGTCGTCGAGATTGACGCCTTCCGGGATCTTCAGGGACTGCCCGCCCTTGGCCGATTTGAGCTCGCCGATGAAGGTGCCGGCGGTCGCGTTGCGCTTGGTGACGTCTTTTGCCACGCGCATCGAAAGGAAGATCTTCAGGTCCGGTGCCCTGCGGGTCTTGAAGTCGTCGCTCAGGACGACGTAGCGGCCGTCGTCCTTTTCGACGATCGACCAGGTGCCGGAAATCCGCTTCTTTTGAACGTCCCAATCGCCGGACGCGACTTCCGCGGCGAAGGCCGCGCCGCCGAAAACCGACACAACTGCGGAGAAGAGGGCGGCGAGGGCCGCGATACGAAGGTGCTTCATGTTTCTGCCTCCAGGGTTGCCAGTTGACTGGCGCAGATATGAGGCAGGCGGCGGCGGTCTCAACCCCGCCTACGGGAATGTGACGTGGGGGCACAGGCCGCAAACAAAACTGTGAGGATATGTAACCTCATGCGTCGGCCAGTTTGACGCTATTGGGAGACGCCCGAGGCTTCGTCGAATCCGCTCTGGCCCGTCATGCGCGCCCAGGCTGCGTAAGGTGCCGAGGCCTGGACCTTGCCGGTGACGATAAGGTCGCGCCAGGTTTCGCAGGCATCGACGAAATTGGGCACGCCGCCGGGGAACATGGCCAGGCTGAGCCCCTCGGCAATCGCGCCTTCCTCGGCGCCGGCGCCATAGGCGCCGACGATGTGTTCGGCGACCCAGTTCCAGCGCCGATGGCACTGATGGGCGGCGGCCAGCCCGATTTCGGCCACCCAGGGCTCGATTGGAAAGCGGTCGAGCAGCGCCGCGAGGCCGTTACGATAGGCAGCGACCGCGTCGTAGCCCGGCAGATGCGCGCCCCAATGCGCGGCGACGAAGCTGTGCCGCTCGGCGCCGTCCGCCCAGGCCGCCAGGGCCAGTGCCGCCTCGACATCGGCCGGGCCGCCGCCGGCCTTTTTCAAGCGGTCGATATGATGGGTCGCGATCGCCTCGCCGGTCGAAACCAGAATGATCAGCCAGACGACCTCTTTCTGGTAGTCGCTCATGACGCGCTCGCTCAGGGTGAGCGCGGAATAGGTCGCATCATAGGCGGCCAGAAGCGCGGGCGCGGAGACGGCGAGGAGCCCGTGATGCGGCAGGAGATAGCCCCGCCTGCGCCGCAAACCGGTGAGCGCGGCCTCGACCTCTTCGACTGTTTGTGGGCCGGCGGCGCCATCTTTGTCTGTCATACGCTAGATAACCGGTGTGGACACGGTAAAGTCAAGCAACCAAGATTCGATTTCCACGAGACAAAGGACGGGGTGGACACCATGGCGGCGATGCAGGGATCGGTTGCGGTCATCACAGGCGCGGCGCGTGGCATTGGCCGCGCCATCGCTGAGCGGTTTAGCGAGGAGGGGGCTCGGGTCGCCCTTCTGGACCTCGACAGCGCGGCGGCGGAGATCCTCGCGGCATCGCTGGGCGGGGCGGCCATCGGCCTCGGCGTCGATGTCGGCGACGAAGCTTCGGTGGAGGTGGCCGTCGGGCGAACGGTGGAGGCGTTCGGCGAGATCGACGTGCTGGTGAACAACGCCGCGGCGCCCAACCGGCGCGAGTCCATCGCGGAGATGGCGCCGGCCGACTGGGACCTGGCGGTCCGGGTCAACCTCACCGGCGTTTTCCTCATGAGCCGCGCGGTGCTTCGTTCCATGAAACGCGCCGGCGGCGGCGCGATCATCAACGTCGCCTCCCAGCTCGGCAGCGTCGCGATGCCGGAGGCCGCGGTCTACTGCGCGACCAAGGGCGCGGTGTTGCAACTGACCCGCGCCATGGCGCTGGATCACGCGGGGGACGGGGTGCGCGTCAACAGCCTCTCGCCGGGCGCGGTCATGACCGATCGCCTGATCGCGCTCTTTGGCTCGGAGGAAGAGGCACGGAAGGCCCTGTCGCCGAAGCACCCCATCGGGCGCATCGGCGAACCGGAGGACGTCGCCGGCGCCGCCGTTTTTCTGGCGTCGAAGGACGCCGCCTTCATGACCGGGGCGGATCTGATCGTCGACGGCGGCTATACGGCCCAGTGACCGCGCCTCTATTCGTCGGCCAGCTTGACGATCTGCTTGCCGATATTTTCGCCCTTGAGCATGCCGATAAAGGCGGCGGGCGCGTTCTCGATGCCTTCGGCCACGGTCTCGCGGTATTTCAGCTTGCCCTCGTTGAGCCACTGACTGCCCTTGGCGACCCACTCCTGACAAAGCTCCGGATAGTTGAAGACGATGAAGCCCTGCATTTTGAGCGACCGGCCGACCATCAGGATCATGCCGCGCGGGCCCGGCGGCATCTCCTCCGGCTTGACGTTGTAGTCGGCGATCATGCCGCAAAGGGCGATGCGGCCGAACGGGTTCATGTTGAAGAGCGCCGCCTCCAGCATGGCGCCGCCGACATTCTCGAAATAGACGTCGATGCCCTTGGGGCAGACTTCGTGCACCGCACTATGTAGAGAATCGGTGGTCTTGTAATTGAAGGCCGCGTCGAAGCCGAGTTCGTCCTTGAGCAGCGCCACCTTCTCGTCGGAGCCGGCGGAGCCGGCCGCCCAGCAGCCGAGATTCTTGGCGATTTGGCCAACGACGGAGCCGACCGCGCCAGACGCGGCGGAGACGTAAACCTGCTCTCCCTCCTTGGCCTCGCCGATGCCGACAAGCCCCACATAGGCGGTCATGCCCGGCATGCCGAGAATGCCGAGATGGTAGGAAAGCGGCGCGGGTCCGGGCGCGATCTTGCGCAGGTCCGCCCCGTTATGCAGCGAGTAGTTCTCCCAGCCCGCCATGCCGGTCACGATGTCGCCGGCGGAGAATTTGTCGCTGCGGCTCTCCATCACTTCCGCGACCACGCCGGCCTGCAAGACTTCGCCGAGGCCGAACGGCTCGACATAGGATTTCCTGTCGTTCATGCGCCCGCGCATATAGGGGTCGACCGACATGTAGATGTTGCGCAGCAGGAGCTGGCCGTCGGCGGGTTCGGGCGCCGCCTCCTCGGTGAGGGTGAAGTTATCGGGCGTCACCCAACCGCTCGGGCGTGAGGCGAGGCGGATCTGCTTGTTGGTTTCGGGCATGGCCTGGTTCCTGTTTGGCGGGAGGGGCGACCGCTACCATTAACAACGCCGCCGGACGGAGTCCACCGGAGGCGAATTCTTGATCACGGTATCATGCTACCATATTCATAAAACATTGCAAATACGGCATTTTTTCGATTGACAGTGCGTATTTGCCGGATATAGTGCGCGCCGATTTTGCATCCGAGCGACTCCTCAAGGACGCGTCATGAAAACATTCTCCGCCAAGCCGTCGGATATCGACAAGAAGTGGCTTCTTGTCGATGCGGACGGCGTCGTGCTCGGCCGGCTGGCCTCAGTCGTCGCCAACCGTCTGCGCGGTAAGCACAAGCCCATCTACACGCCGCATATGGATTGCGGCGATAACGTCATCGTCATCAATGCCGAAAAGGTCAAGCTCACGGGCAAGAAGCGCTCGGACAAGATCTATTACCGCCACACCGGCTATCCTGGCGGCATCAAGTCGCAGACCGCCGGCGAGATCCTCGAAGGCCGCTTCCCGGAGCGGGTCGTCGAGAAGGCGGTGCAGCGCATGATCCCCAAGGGCCCGCTGGGCCGCCAGCAGATGCGCAACCTGCGCGTCTATGCCGGCACCGAGCATCCCCATGAGGCGCAGCAGCCCGAAGTGCTGGACGTCGCCGCCATGAACCCCAAGAACAAGAGGAACTGACTGCCATGACCGAGGAAAAGGCAGGACTCGAAGATCTGAAGGAGTTGGTCGAGGGCACGGAGCTTGCCGAGCCTGGCGTGGTCGAGCAGGAGCCGGCGGAGGACCGCCAGCCGGTCATCGACGAGCAGGGCCGTTCCTACGCCACCGGCAAGCGCAAGGATGCGGTCGCCCGGGTTTGGATCAAGCCCGGCGCTGGGCGGATCACCGTCAACGGCCGCGACCAGGAGATCTATTTCGCCCGCCCCACCCTGCGGCTGATCGTCAACCAGCCCTTCCAGGTGGCCAACCGGGAAGGCCAGTTCGACGTGGACTGCACGGTCAAGGGCGGCGGGCTTTCCGGCCAGGCCGGCGCGGTCAAGCACGGCATCTCCAAGGCCCTGTCGCTCTATGAGCCGGCGTTGCGCCGGTCTCTCAAGGCGGCCGGGTTCCTGACCCGCGACGCCCGCGTCGTGGAGCGCAAGAAATACGGCAAGCGCAAGGCGCGGCGCAGCTTCCAGTTCTCGAAGCGCTAGGCTCCAGCTTTATACTGCGAAATTCGAAAAGGCCGCCTTTGGGCGGCCTCTTTTTTCGTGTGTCAGGTTTGGGTCCGGAGCTTTTGATTGGGATTCCCCAGCCAGCTCAATCGCAGCGACTACCGTATTGACATGGTTTTTTATATATATAATGTACCAAAATAACGTTCACGTTCGGACTTTGATCCGCGAGTGCGGTTGGGAGAAATGGCATGCGTAAAAGAACGAGAAAGTTGCTTTGTTGTGCGGCGATGAGTGTGGCGGTTCCGCAAGCCGGGGGTGCTTACGCCGCGGATTCCGGCACCGATGAGCCGGATGACTATCCGGGAGGGACGGTCGAGGAAGCCGTCGACTTGATTCTTGCCGGCGAGGCCGGTGAACGCGGTATGGGAATGACGAAGATGTGGCCGCAGATCACCATACCGGCGCTCAGCAATGATCAGATAAATACGGTCGTCTCGGGGAATACGTTACGGGCAAATGAAGCCGTCGCCCATTTCTTCGACGAGTCCGGCAAGGTGACCGGCTGGCAGGTGGAATGGAACCCGCTGCCGGAGTCCCAGTGGCAAAGATGCCCGAGAGTCGGGGTTGCTGGAGACGAATATTATCTGCGCGACGACGGAACCTGCTTTGAAATGGCGGTCGAGGAGGTGAACGGAACCTGGAAGGTGTCCGACAACAAGCTATGCACCGACATTCGATGGACCGAAAAGCGTCAAAATGACTGTTTCCACCTCGCCCTCGTGATCGACCGGGTGATCCTATTCAATTCTCACGGCGCGCCGCACAAGAAGCAGCTCAGGCTCGCCGCCGGCAAGGCATTTGACCTGGTGGAATAGCCTTGCGGCCAAAAATGGCGGTGTAGCGTGATCCTCTGCATAGCGGATGTTCTGTCGCAATCGGAAGTAAAGGATATTCGGAAGGACCTGGCGCGAAGCGAATTCGCGCCAGGCGCGAGGACGGCCGGCTGGGCAGCGCGGCCGCTGAAGGAGAATCTTCAACTCTCCAAGGACGCCGAGGCCGCGACGGATATTCAACAGAAGATACGCCGCGCGCTCTATCGCAACGAATTGCTGACACTGATCGCATGCCCAAAGCAAACCAGTGAGATCGTCATCAGCAAATACACGATGGGCATGCGTTACGGAAACCACGTCGACAATGCCCTGATGGGCGGAAACGAACGGATGCGGTCGGATTTGTCGTTCACGCTGTTTCTCTCCGACACGAAAGAGTATGAGGGCGGCGAACTGGTCATCGAGATGCTGGGCGGCAGCGAAGAATGCAAACTCGAGGCCGGTTCCATGGTGCTGTACGCGTCGACATCGCTGCATCGGGTAGAGCCGGTGACCTCCGGTTGCCGGCTTGTCGCCGTTGGCTGGATTCAAAGCTCGGTTCGCGATCCTCGTCATCGGGAGATACTGTTCGAGCTCGAGACGTTGAAACGCCGGTTCTACGATAAGGAGGGGGCCACGCAGGAATTCGACTCGTTGAACAAGAGCGTGTCGAATCTCTGGCGACTTTGGATAGAGTAGTCGTCTGAACCTTGCCGCTTCTGAGTTTTTGTTTTTGGCTTTTGCCGCTCCCGGCGATGGGGTATGGCAGGCTATGCGTGCCAGCCCGGAACAGGTTCTCGCCGACGTCTTCGGCTATGCGGCGTTTCGGGGCCCGCAGGCTGACGTAATCGGCCATGTCATGGCGGGCGGGAGCGCGCTCTTGTTGATGCCCACGGGCGGTGGCAAGTCGCTCTGCTACCAGGTGCCGGCGCTCTGTCTGGACGGCGTGGCCGTGGTCGTTTCGCCGCTGATCGCGCTGATGCGCGACCAGGTCACCGCGCTCCTGCAGTTCGGCGTCAAGGCGGCGGCCCTGAACTCGTCGCTGCACCCCGCGGAGGCCGCGGAAACCGAGCAGGCGCTGGTCGACGGTAAACTGGACCTCATCTATGTGGCCCCGGAACGGCTCCTTTCCGAGGGCTTCCTGGCGCTGTTGGAGCGCTGCCGGGTCGCGCTGTTCGCCATCGACGAGGCCCATTGCATGTCGCAGTGGGGTCATGACTTCCGGCCCGAATACGCCAAGCTCTCTATCCTGGCCGAGCGTTTCGGCGCGGTGCCTCGGCTGGCGCTCACCGCCACGGCGGACGGGCCCACGGCCAAGGATATCGTCGGCCAGCTCGGCATCGCGCCGGAGCACGTCTTCGCCGCCGGCTTCGACCGGCCCAATATCCGCTACCGGGTGAGCCCCCGCTCTGCCGGCCGGCGGCAGCTCCTGGATTTCATCCGAAACGAGCATCCCGGCCAAGCGGGCATCGTCTACTGCCAGTCGCGCAAGAAGGCGGAGGAGACGGCGGCCTGGCTGACCGCCGAGGGCATCGAATGCCTGCCCTATCACGCCGGCATGGGCGCCGACGCGCGCGCCGCCAATCAGGACCGCTTCCTCAAGGAGGACGGCCTGGTGATGGCCGCTACCATCGCCTTCGGCATGGGCATCGATAAGCCCGACGTGCGCTTCGTCGCCCATATGTGCCTGCCCAAGAACATGGAGGCTTATTACCAGGAAACCGGCCGGGCCGGGCGCGACGGCATGCCGGCCGAGGCCCTGATGCTCTACAGCATGCAGGACATCGCCATGATCCGGCAGTTCATCGAGGGTTCCGAGGCGCCCGATAACCAGCGCCGCATCGAGCATCAGAAGCTGGACGCCCTGCTCGGCTATTGCGAGATCGCCGACTGCCGGCGGCGCGTGCTGCTGGCCTATTTCGGCGAGCAGCGCCGGGAGGCGTGCGGCAATTGCGACAATTGTCTGGCGCCGCCCAGGGTGTTTGACGGCACCGAGGCGGCGCGCAAGTTCCTCTCCTGCGTCTACCGCACGGGTCAGCGGTTCGGCGCCGGCTACGTTATCGACGTGCTGTTGGGCGAGGAAAGCGACCGCATCCTCAAATTCGGCCACGACCGGCTCTCCACCCACGGCATCGGCGGCGAGTTCAGCCGCCGGCAGTGGCAGTCCATCGCCCGCCAACTGGTGGCGCGCAACCTGTTGATGGTGGATATCGCCGGCCATGGCGGTATGCGGCTGGGCGCGGGCGCGCGCGCCGTGCTCAAGGGCGAGGAAGAGGTGCGGCTGCGCGAGGACACGGAGCGTAAAGCCGCCCCGAAAAAGAGGCGGCGCCGCGCGAGCCAGCCCCTGGCGCCGGAGAACGAAGGGCTTTTCGAGGCCCTGCGGGCACTGCGCGCCGAACTGGCACAGGCGCAGGGGGTGCCGCCCTATGTGGTGTTCCACGACGCGACCCTGTTGGCCATGGCCGAGGTAAAGCCCCAGACACGGGACGAGTTCGCCGAGCTCTCCGGCGTCGGCCAGGCCAAGCTGGAACGCTACGCCGACCGCTTCATCGGCGTCATCCGCGACCTCCCGGAGAGTTGATGGCGTTTCTTCAGGTCTGCGTGCTATAGAGCGCGAGGCGTTTCGGCGTATACATACGCCCCTTTGTCACTCCGGACTTGATCCGGGGTCCATGTGGCCACCGGCTCGCTGTCGATGGCGCAGGTCGGGGCGGGCGGCGAAATGGACCCCGGATCAAGTCCGGGGTGACGGATGAGTGGCTGCCTGCAGAATGAGACGGTTGTTTGCGCTTCTTAGTGTGGCTTGGCTGCTGGCCCTTGGGCCCGCGGCGGCAGATTCCGTGGTTCAGAACGAAAACACCCGCGCCGAGCTCGTGGCCGAGGCAGCGAGCATCGCGCCGGACCAGACCGTTTGGCTGGCCTTCACCCTGACGCCGCGTGAGGGCTGGCACACCTATTGGCGCAATCCCGGCGATTCCGGCGCCACCAACATTCTCGAATGGCGGTTGCCGGCGGGCTTTTCCGCCGGCGAAATCGCCTGGCCCGCGCCCGAACTCATCGCGGTCGGGCCATTGATGAATTACGGCTACAAGGGCCCGGCGACGCTGCTGATCCCGATCACCGCGCCGGCCGGCCTAGCGGGCGAGACGGTCGAGATCGGACTTTCCGCCGAATGGCTCGTCTGCGACGTCATTTGCGTGCCCGAGATGGGCGATTTTGCGCTCACTCTGCGGGTGGGCGGCGGCGCGGCCGATCCGGCCCATCGGCAGCTCTTTGCCGACGCCCGCGCGCGGCTGCCGCAACCTTTGCCTTTCGCGGTAACGGCACACCTCGACGACCAATCCGTCATCTTTGATCTTCCCATGGGGGCGTTCGCGGCAAACCAGGTGCGCGAGGCTTACTTCTACCCGGCCGAAGAAGGCTTCATCGCCTATGCGGCGGCGCAATCCCTGACGGATTCGGCGGATGGGACACGGCTGACGGCCGCCCGTGCCAAGATGGCCATGCCGGTCTCCCATGCCGTTGGCGTGCTGTCGCTCACGCCGCAGGACGGGCCCAGGCAGGCGTTCGAAGTCGACGTGCCGCTGGTCGCCGCCGTGGTCGCCGACGACATGCCGATCCTGCAGGCGATCCTGTTCGCGCTTCTGGGTGGCCTGCTCCTCAATCTCATGCCCTGCGTGTTTCCGGTGCTCAGCCTGAAGGCGCTGGCCCTTGTGCGGCTGTCGGAGCACACGCCGGGCGCGGCGCGGGCCGACGGCCTCGCCTATACGGCGGGCGTGGTTTCCAGCTTCCTGGTGGTCGC
>JAKSBY010000119.1 GCA_022360855.1 Sphingomonadales bacterium
CAAGCCGGCAGGACGGCTATCTCGGCTTCGAGTCCGCGCGCGACGCCAACGGGCTCGGCGTCTCGGTCTCCTACTGGCGCGACGAGGCCGCAGTGAAGGCCTGGAAGCGCGCGTCAGAGCATGCCGAGGCGCAGGCCACCGGCCGCGCCCGTTGGTACGAGACCTACGAGGTTCGCGTCGCCAAGGTCGAGCGGGCCTACGGCTTCGCGAGGGTCGGTTAAATGCCGGCGGTACTGATCACCGGCGCCAATCGGGGTATCGGCTTCGAGTCGGCGCGGCAATATGCGGCCGACGGCTGGGAGGTGATCGCCACCTGCCGCAACCCCTACGCCTGCAAGGACCTCGGCGAGCTGAAGGTCCGCGTCGAGCAGCTCGACGTGACCAATTTCGGCGCCATCGACACGCTCGCCAAGAAGCTCGAGAGAACCGCCATCGACGTGCTGATCAACAATGCCGGCATCTTCGGCGGCCACGACATGCCCGACCAGACCTTCAGCGCCCAGGATTTGGATCGGTGGCCGGAAGTGCTGATGACCAATACCATCGCGCCCTTCGCCATGGCGCGGGCCTTTGTCGGGCACGTGGCAGGCAGCGAACAGAAAAAGATCGTCACCATTACGAGCCAGCTCGGCTCCATGGCCCTCGGCAATGGGGGCTGCTACGCCTATGGCAGCTCCAAAGCGGCGGCCAACCGGGTGATGGTGTCGCTTTCGGTGGATCTGAAAGACCGCGGTATCGCTTGCGCGGCGCTGCACCCCGGCTGGGTCAGAACAGACATGGGCACCGAGCGGGCCGAGCTCGACGTGACGGAGAGCGCTACCGGCCTACGCCGCGTGATCGCCGATTTGATCCTGGCCAAGTCAGGCTGCTTCTTCAATTATGACGGCAGCGAGCGGGCCTGGTAGTGCCGGATTCGCGGGATTACGACTACATCATTGTCGGCGCGGGCTCGGCAGGCTGCGTCCTCGCCGCGCGGCTCAGCGAGGACCCGGCGGTGCGCATACTGTTGATCGAGGCGGGCGGCAGCGACGCCAACCCCATGTTCCGCATCCCGCTCGGCTACTCCTTCACCATCAAGTCCAAGCGCTACAACTGGCAGTTCCCCACCGAGCCCGACCCAGCCACGGACGGCCGCGTCCACCATTGGCCGCGCGGCAAGGTGCTGGGCGGCTCGTCCTCCATCAACGCCATGATCTACATGCGCGGCAATCCCGGCGACTATGACGGCTGGGCGCAGATGGGGCTCACCGGCTGGGGCTGGGCCGATGTGCTGCCTTACTTCAAGCGTTCCGAAGACTTCTCCGCCGGCGCCGATGACTTTCACGGCGCCGGCGGGCCGCTGCGCATCGAACCGCCGGCCTATGTGCACCCGATCTCCCAAGCGCTGATCGCCGCGGCCGGCGAATTCGGCCTGCCGCGGATCGACGATTTCAACAGGGGCGTTCAGGAGGGCGCCGGGCTGCTGCACTCCACCATCCGGAACGGCAAACGGATGTCGACGGCCGAAGCCTTCCTGAAACCGGCGCGCCAACGCAAGAATCTGAAGGTCGAAACCGACGCTCTGGCGCACGCGGTCATGTTCAAAGGCAAGAAGGCCGTGGGCCTGCGCTACGGCAAAGCGGGCAAGGCGATCGAAGCCCGCGCCCGCCGCGAGGTCATCCTCTCCGGCGGCGCCATCAATTCGCCGCAGCTCCTGGAGCTCTCCGGTGTCGGCGACGCGGCGCGGCTCCAAGAGGCCGGTATCGAGGTCGTTCACCATTTGCCGGGCGTCGGCGAGAATCTGCAAGACCATTTCAATGTCGGCATCGCCTTCCGGCTGAAGCCCGGCACGCCGTCGATCAACCAGACCGCCAACGGCCTGCCGATCCTGAAGGAGCTTTGGCGCTATTTCACCGCGCGCAAGGGCCTGCTCTCGGTCGGGCCGGCGCATGTTACAATCTTCGCCCGCTCGCGCGCCGAGCTGGAATGGCCCGACCTGCAATATCACTGCACCGCCGCCACCTTCGATCCGGAGGCCTATCTGAACAACAAGCTGGTGTTCCACAAGGAACCCGGCCTGACCCTCGGCCACTGCGTATTGCGCCCGGAAAGCCGCGGCGCGATCCACGTCAAGTCATCCGACCCCGCCGAATACCCGGCCATCGCGCCCAACTACCTGGCCACCGAGACCGACCGGCGGGCATCCGTCGCCGGCTTCCGCATCGCGCGCAAGATCGTCAGCCAGCCGGCTTTGGCGCGGCATGTGGCGTGCGAATTCAATCCCGGCCCGGAGGTCGAGAGCGACGATGAGCTTTTGGCAGTCGCGCGCGAGCATGGCGGCACCATCTACCATCCCGTCGGCACGGCAAAGATGGGACGCACCGACGACCCCATGGCGGTGGTCGACGGCGAACTGAAGGTGATCGGCGTTGAGGGCCTGCGCGTGGTCGACGCCAGCGTCATGCCGGCGCTGGTCTCCGGCAACACCAACGCGCCCACCATCATGATCGCGGAGAAGGCGGCGGACATGGTCCTTGGCCGCCCGGCGCCGAGCGACTAATCTGCCGCGATGCAATTTTTTCGCTCGCTCGCCTTTACCGTCTTTTTCTTCGGATACACGCTGATCCACGCGGTTGCACTGCTGTTTTTCTGCCTGCCGAGATCTCCGGAGCCGCTGATCAGGGGCGTACGCGCCTGGTGCCGTGTCGTGCTCTGGGGCGCGCGCGTTATGGCGGGCATCCGCTATGAGGTGCGCGGGCTCGAGAATGTTCCGGCCGACACGGCGGTCGTCTTGTGCGCCAAGCATCAGAGCTATTTCGATCCCATCGTCAAATATTATCTGCTGCCCGGCTTCACCGCGCTCGCCAAGAAGGAGCTGTTCGCGATCCCGATCATCAGCACCCTGCTCAAAAAAGCCGGGATCATACGCGTCGACCGCGGCGCCGGCACCGCACACAAGCAGATGCCGGCGGCCAGGGACGCGGTCATCAAGGCGCGCCGGCCAGTGGTCGTCTACCCGGAGGGTACGCGGGTTCCCCCCGGAAAATACCGCCGCCTGAAATCCGGCACCTATTATCTGCAGGAGACCGGCGAATTGCCGGTTGTCACGATCGCGACCAATTCCGGTTTGTTTTGGGGGCGCAGGCGTTTCATGAAGTATCCCGGCACAATCGTCGTCGAATTCCACACGCCGATGCCCGCGGGCCTGGGAAAGGACGCCTTCATGGCGCTGTTGAGCGAGCGCGTGATCGACCGCTCCAACCAATTGATGGTGGACGCACGGCAGGCCGGAACCGGCGCGCCGGTCGCCGTCGAAGACATTCTCTCCGCCAAGCCGAGCGCCATGGCCGCTGAATAAAGTAGATTTGATCGACGATCTGCCACAAAGACATATAAACTCGCGCAAAAGACAGGAGGAAAGCCATGCCCCGTTTAATCCGCAGTTTTACATCCTTGTCCTTTCTCATCGCGCTTCTGGCCGGCCTGACGGTCGCCACGGCCCAGGGCCAGGAGGACTCCGTCGAAATCGAGAAAGTGGTCGACGGGATCTATATGATCACCGGCCGCGGCGGAAATATCGGGCTTTCGGTAGGCGACGACACGGCGTTTCTGATCGACGACAAGTTCGCGCCGATGACCGAGAATATCATGGCCGCGGTCGCCACGGTGACCGACAAGCCGGTGGAATTCGTCATCAACACCCACTGGCACGGCGATCATGTCGGGGGTAACGAAAACTTCGGCAAGGCCGGAACCGTCATCCTCTCGCACGACAATGTGCGCAAGCGTATGGCGGCGCCCGATGCCAGGCGGGTCGGCGACGGGCGCGAGCCCTATCCCGACGACGCGCTGCCGATCATCACCTTCGACAGCGCGGTGACCTTTCACCTCAACGGCCAGACCTTCCGCGCCTACCACCCGCCGCGCGCGCACACCGACGGCGACGCCATCATCCACTTTGAATCTCACAACGTGATCCATATGGGCGATGTCTTCTTCTCCGGCCTCTATCCGTTTATCGACATCGCCAGTGGCGGCTCGGTAGACGGCTTTATTGCCGCCATGGAGGGCGGCCTCGCCTTGGCCGACGAGGACACCAAGATCATCCCCGGCCACGGCCCGCTCTCAAGCAAGGAGGACTTGGCCGCATCCATCGCCATGCTGAAAGAGGTCAAGCGCCGGGTCGCCGCAGGCATCGCCTCCGGCAAGAGCCTAGAGGATCTGCTCGCCGACGAGCCGCTCGCCGATCTCGAAGAAGCCTGGGCGTGGCGCTTCATTAACGGCAAGCGCATCTACACCGCCGTGTACAATGATCTGAGCAGCGCCGGGGAGTAACTGCCGGCCGAACTGCGGCTTGCCGTGGACGCGCGCGGCCTGAACGGCTACAAGGCCGGGGATTAAGGAGTTTCCGGCCGAAAGTAACCCGATGGCTGCGTCAAAACCGATCTATCTGGCTCTGCCCAAGGGCCGAATCCTTCAGGAGGTGCTGCCGCTTCTGGAGGGCGCCGGCATTGTGCCTGAGGCGGATTTTTTTTCGGAAAAGAACCGTAAGCTGACATTTGCAACCAATGATCCGGGCCTCACGATCATCCGCGTCCGCTCCTTCGACGTCGCTACCTTCGTCGCCTTTGGCGCCGCCGATATGGGCATTGCCGGCAACGATGTGCTGCAGGAGTTCGACTATTCGGAGATCTACGCCCCCATCGATCTCGGCATCGGCGCCTGCCGGCTCTGCCTCGCCGAACCGGAAGCTCTGAAGGAAACCGACGACCCGAGCCGCTGGAGCCATATCCGCATCGCCACGAAATATCCGAACACGGCGCGGCGCCACTTCGCCGCCAAGGGCATTCAGGCGGAGTGCATTCGGCTGTCGGGCGCCATCGAGCTGGCGCCAAGCCTGGGGCTGGCCGAACGCATCGTCGATCTCGTGTCCACAGGCTCCACGCTCAAGGCCAACGGGCTCGTCGAGGTCGAGACCCTGAGCGAGGTCACCTCGCGGCTGATCGTCAACCGCGCGGCCTTCAAGACCCGGCCCCACGACGTCGGCGGCTGGGTCGGCCGCTTCGAAGAGGCGGTGCGCGATGCCGCTTAGACTGAACGCCGGCGCGCCCGGTTTCGAGGCGGAATTCTCGCGCTTCGTCGCGGCCAAGCGCGAGGCCGAAACCGACGTGCGCGACGCGGTGGCCGGGATCGTCGCCGACGTGCGGGCCCGTGGCGACGATGCGCTCTTCGAACTTACGGAGCGCTTCGACCGCGTCGACCTGCGGGAGAAGGGCCTTGCCATCGGCCGGGACGAGATCGCCGCGGCCCGACAAAAATGCAGCGCCGAAGCCCTCGCGGCGCTGGAGACCGCGGCGGAACGTATCACCGCGTTCCATGAAATGGGCATGCCGGAAAACCTGACCTACCGCGACGAGGCCGGGGTCACTCTCGGCTACCGCTGGACACCCATCGAGGCAGTCGGGCTCTACGTGCCCGGCGGGCTGGCCAGCTATCCGTCGTCGGTGTTGATGAACGGCATCCCGGCGAAGGTCGCCGGCGTCGGCCGCGTGGCCATGGTCGTTCCCTGCCCCGACGGCGAGGTGAACCCGCTCGTCTTGGCGGCGGCGGACATCGCCGGCATTGCGGAAATCTACGCCGTCGGCGGCGCCCAGGCCATCGCCGCGCTGGCCTACGGCACGGAAACCATCGCCGCCGTCGATAAGGTCTTCGGCCCCGGCAACGCCTATGTGGCGGAGGCGAAGCGGCAGGTCTTCGGCGTCGTCGGCATCGACATGATCGCCGGCCCTTCGGAGATCCTGGTCGTTGCGGATGCCGAGAACGACCCGGCCTGGATCGC
>JAKSBY010000504.1 GCA_022360855.1 Sphingomonadales bacterium
AGGCCAGGCCATCCAGGAGATCCGGCGCTGCCTGGGCGCTGCGCTCCAGGGCCAGGAAGTTGTAGAATCCGGGTTCGTCGCGTCGCCAGGAATGGGCGGGCATAAAATCCTCCTAAACCGTTAGTACTATGGAGCCGGAGGTCTTGCGGGCCATCAGGTCGGTGAGGGCCCGCGCGGCGTCCTCCAGGGGATAGCGATGCGCCGGCTCGCGCTCGAGGACGCCGCGTTCGAGGGCGTCGAACACATCGGCCATGCTGTCCTCGAAGGCGGGGCGCGTTGCGTTGAAGGCAAAGACCGAGGGCCGGGCGATGAAGTTGGAGAAGGTCACCGGCAGATCGCCGAGATCGATCGGCGGGCAGGGGCCGGAAGCCTGGCCGTAGCTGACGAACATGCCGGTCGGCGTCAGGGCCTGGAACGAGCCCGTGAAGGTGTCCCTGCCGATGCCGTCATAGACCACGTCGACGCCCTTGCCGTCGGTGAGGGCCTTGACCGCGTAGGCGAATTCCTCGGTCGCATAGTCGATCACATGCTGGCATCCGGCGGCCTCGGCGGCGGCGACCTTGGCCGCGCCGCCAACCGTGCCGATGACCCGGGCGCCGAGGTCGCTGGCCCACCGCGCCAGGGCGCTGCCCGAACTCCCGGCCGCCGCGTGGACCAGCACAGCGACGCCGGGGCCGACCGGGTAGACCCGCTTGACCATCATTTGCGCGGTGAGCCCGGCGATCATGCTGGCCGCCGTGGCGTCGAAGGAAAGCCAGTCCGGAATCCGGACCACATAGGCCGGCGGCATGGTGCGGATTTGAGCGTAGGCGCCGAGCGGCGGCCCGCCATAGGCCACGCGGTCGCCCGGGGCGAAGCCCTCCACGTCGCGGCCCACCGCGGTCACGACGCCGGCGCCTTCCACGCCAGGGGTCAGCGGCAGCGGGTCGATCGTGTAGGCGCCGGAGATGACGTAGGTGTCGATCATGTTCACGCCGACGGCGCGCTGCTCGATGGCGATCTCGTGCGGCGCGGGGGACGGAAGTTCGACGTCCGTCCACGCCATCCGGCTTGGCGGCCCGTGCTCAGCCACCACCATGGCTTTGCAGGCGATGGTCACCGCACGATCCGGTACACCGTGTCCCAGTGATTCTCCAGGTGTGTGAAGTATTCGTCTTCCAGGGTTTTCCAGGCCCCCGGTCCGGCGCCATGTACCTTTTCCCAATTGGGCTCGAACTCCGGCAGCAGACGGTTCAGCGCCTCGGCGTCCCGGAAATAGTGATAGACCTGGAAATTGAAGGTGCCGCGCAGGAGCGCATCGAAGTGGATTTGCGTGTTCGTCACGGTGCCTTCGAGTTTGATGCCGTAGTGGGGCAGGAAGGTCTCCTCGGGCGGGCCGAGCGGCAGGACGGGGCCGAAATTCTCGTCCGCCTTTGGCAGTGTCGTGGAAAAGACCGTGCCGAGATAACCGTCGGTCAGGGCCAGGATGGGCAGAACTTCGTCCCGGTAATACGCGACAAACCAGTCGAGTTTGTCGTCTTTCACCTTCATGCGCTCGTGAATGTAGTACTCGGCATCGGCCCAGGGCGCGGGAGCGGCTTGGCCGGCTGCTTGGCCGGATGCGATCGCCGTAAGGGCGAGGACGGAGAAAATCCAGGCGGCGGCCTGGGCGGCCGGAGTAGACTTTGTCATGTGCTTTACCTCCCTCAGTCGGTTGTTTGGCCGGCCACGCTTTCGGCGACCGGGATCGGATAGGACGGGTTCGGCCAGCAGATGCACAGATGCCGAAACGGCTCGTCGCCGAGCACGTCCCAGGTGATCCGCGCGCCCTGCGGCAGCAGATAGACGCAGCCGGGCTCGGCGATGACCTTGCCGCTTTCCTGCATCAGGGGCGGCAGGTAGTAGGTGATCTCGGCGCGGCCGGAGACGACGTACTGCACCTCGTCATGGGGCATGCTCCAGGTGATGGCCTGGCCCTTGACGAAATCCTCGAAATTGATCTGCGTCGTTGGCTCGTCGATCCCGGTGTTGACGGCGCGAAATCGCGAGCCGGGATGGAACGGGAATTCCAGATCCGGCGCGTTGTCCAAGTCCGCATCGTCGACTTTGTACATCTTGAATCTCGACCATCTGATGTGATCTCGGCTCATCGCGGCTCCCCTTGCTCTATCCTCATTCGGTGCGCTCTGTTCTGGAGAGATCCAAGCTAGAGCGCTAGGCGTTCAAGTTGACTCGTCATTGCGAGCGGAGCGAAGCAATCTAGGGGAGCGAGGCTCCGTGCGTCCTGGATTGCCGCGTCGCTGGCGCGCCTCGCAATGACGCAGTGCTGTTTCAACCTGAACTCATTCTGCTCTAGCCCCCTCGCCTCGCGCCCAATGGGTGGTTTTGCCGGGTTATTTGATGGGCACTTTGCATTAAAAATTGCATACATAATAGTATAGTATTATGGTCTCTCCATGAGCGCAACCGATTTGCCGGCGGCGTGACGACGGCCGAAGATCAAAGGCCAAGAAAGACGGGAGAGGGTATTGTGAATGTGGAGACGCCAGCCGGCGGCGAGCCGGCCCTGTTCGGACAACTGAAGCAGATTGTCGGCAACGATCACGTGTTGACCGATCCGGAGAGCCGCGCCTTCTATTCCACGGATTTGAGCTTTCGCCCGCGCGAAATCGCCGCTGCCGTCATTCAGCCGGATTCATCCGAAGGCCTTGCCCAGGCGGTGGGCGTGGCGACTGGCGCCGGCTATGCGGTTGTCGCCCGTGGCGGCGGCATGTCCTATACCTCCGGCTACACGCCGGAAAAGGAAAAGACCGTCCTTGTCGATATGCGGCGCATGAACCGCATCGTCGAGATCAACACCGACGACATGTATGTGACGGTCGGGTGCGGCTGCACCTGGAAGGCGCTCTACGAGGCGCTTCAGAAGAAGGGGCTGCGCACGCCCTATTTCGGGCCGCTCTCCGGCAAATACGCCACGGTCGGCGGCGCGCTGTCGCAAAACAGCTTGTTCTTAGGATCGGGGGTCTATCATACGGTGGCCGAGAGCGTGCTCGGCCTGAAGGTCGTGCTCGCCGACGGATCGGTGCTGCAGACCGGCTCGGGCGCGCATAAGCATGCGAACCCCTTCTACCGCCATTTCGGGCCCGACATCACCGGCATCTTCACCGCCGATACGGGCGCCTTCGGCCTCAAGGCCGAGGCCACCTTGCGGCTCATCACCGCGCCCGCTTCCACGGCCTACATGTCGTTCAAATTCGATACCCTGGCCGCCATGCTGAAGGCGCAGACGCGCATCGCGCGGCTCGGCATCGCCTCGGAGTGCTACGGTTTCGACCCCTACTACAACAACGGCTTCGAGAAGCAGGGCATCACCTTCAAGGAGGGCCTGTCCGTGGTCGGCAAGGTGGCCCGCAAGGGCGGCATCAAGGGCGTCGCCCGCGCCGCCAAGATGGCGGTGGCCGGGCAGGGCATCCTGCGCGACGTGCCCTATTCGCTGCACATCACCTTCGATGCGCTCACCGACACGGTCGCCAACGAGCATCAGGAAGCCGCCGCCGAAATCTGCCTGGACGAGGGCGGCACCGAGATCGAGAACTCGATTCCCGTGGCCTTCCGCGCCGAGCCCTTCGGCGGCGTGCGCACCGTATTGCTGGGATCGGAGGGCGAGATCTGGCTGCCGGTGCACGGGTTCTTCCCCTTGTCGCGCGCGGTGGACGCGGGTGCGGCGACCGAGCGCTTTCTTGAGGATAAGAAGGATGTGCTGGAACGCCACAACATCCGCACCTCCTACCTGACCTGCTTTTCGGGCGCCGAATTCGTGATCGAGCCGAGCTTCTATTGGCACGATGAGCTCGGGGAGTTCCGGCTCAGCCTGATCGAGGAGGAGTTCGCGAAGAAGTGGCGGACGATTCCGGCGGATGAGGACACGCGCCGGGTGGTGCTGGGCCTCAGGGACGAGTTGCGCGATCTCTATGATTCCCTGGGCGGCTGCCATCTGCAGCTCGGCAAATACTATAAATATGAAGAGATGATGCGCGATCCGCGACTCTGGCGGGTGGTCAACGACATCAAGACGGCGCTGGATCCCGAGCGGCGGGTCAATCCCGGCTCGCTCGGGCTGCGCTAGCCGCGCGGTGAAAGGAGAGACGCCATGATCAGAAAGGCCTATGCGGATACGTCCGGGGGGCAGGTTCATTACCGCACGCTCGCGGACGGCGCCGGGCCGCCGCTGGTCTGCCTGCACCAGACGGCGAGCTCGTCGAAGATGTTCGTGGCGCTGATGGAGCGGCTGGCCGGCACGCGGCCCATCTACGCGCTGGACACGCCGGGCTTCGGCGGCAGCTTCGATCCCGAGGGCATGCCGTCCTTGACCGACTACTGCAACTGGCTGCTCGAGGCCATCGACGCGCTCGGGCTGGAGCGGTTTCACCTGCTCGGCCACCACACCGGCGCCTGCCTCGGCGTCGAGATCGCCGCCCGGCACCCGGAGCGGCTGCAGAGCTTCTGCATGATCGGGCCGGTGCCGCTCACCGCCGAGGAGCGCAACGAGTTCAGCAAGCACTACGGATCGCCGTTCTCGCCCGACGCGGAGGGCGCGTATCTGCAAGACACCTGGGCCTATGTGAACGCGCTCGGCCCCGACAGCGACCTCGCCCTCCTGCACCGCGAATTCGTCGACACCGCGCGCGCCTATATGGGGCGCTATCAGATCTACACTGCGGTCTGGGCGCAGGATTTTGTCGCCTACTACAATGAGGTGTCGTGCCCGATGCAGATCATGTGCGCGCCGGCGGACGTGCTCTTTCCCTTCTTCGGGCGGGCGCAGGAAATGCGGCCCGACGCCGAGGCCGTGGAGATCAAAGGCTCAAATTTCGAGCCCGACGAGGATCCGGACGGCATAGTCGCGGCCCTCAAGCCGTTTCTGGCCAAAAACGACGCGGCCTGACGCGCGTTTATCCCGGCGAGGCGTGGTGGATGTGGCTGAGCAGCGGGCTCAGATGCAGGGTGCCGGCTTTCCATTGCCGGCTGTTCGCATCGAAATGGCAGACCATGGAGATCACGCCGTGGCGCTGGCGGAAGCCCGAATCCCTGGGCTTGCCGCGTAGGGTGAAATTGGAGCTGATCAGCCCGGTTTCGCCGACAATGCGAAAGTCCGGGTTCCAGGCCTTCCAGCCGAGCGCCTCCCAATTGCCGCCGAGGTGAAAATCCAGATGGTCCTTGAACGCGGTCTTGTTCAGTACGAAGGGATTGTCCTCGTCGATGATCAGCGCATCGTCATCGATAAAGGCGAGGAAATCCTCGATGGCCCCGGCGCCCCAAAAGACGGCAAAAGCAGCCTTGAAGGCGGATTGCAGAGTTTCCTGATTCATCTCTCGTCTCCCTAGCCCCCTAGCCCGGCGACCCTTCGATGACGTGGCCGTCGATGGGGCTTTGATGCCAGTTGACCAGGCGCCAGCCGTCCGCGAAGCGGTTCCAGCCTTGCGTGAAGGTCAGGTGGCGCTGGCGGTAGCCGCTGTCGACCGGCTTGCCGCGAAACGTCGCGAAGCTGGCGACGATGCCGGTATTGCCGAAGACCCGGAACTGCGGATCGCGCGATTGCCAGCTGAAATTCTCCCAGATGCCGGTCAGGTGGAAATCGATGTGATCGATAAAGTCGGCCTTGGACAGGATGAAGGGAATGTCCTCGTCGATGATGACCGCGTCATCGTCGATCAGGCCGTAGAAGCCGTCGAGATCGCCGCCGGCCAATGCCGCCTCGAGGCGGTCGAAGGCCCGTTGCAGATCGGCCGTCTGCCCGTCCGCCGTGGCCGCTCCCGACCCGGCCATCAGCGGGCCGGCCGCCGCGGCAACGCCGGCGGCTTTGATGAAGGTTCGTCGCTCTGCATGCATGTGCTCCTCCCGATCATGGCCTCGTGGGTTCTTCGCCGCTTAAGTGCATAATATTTTACATACGATATTGCAGTCACTATAATCAACGGCGTTTCGGGTTCTGGGGGCGAAGGACCGAGGCACGTAAAAATCCAAAAGCAACATGAGGAAGCCAAATGGGTCTCGCACGCACAGAATACTCATCGTTTCAGGTCCACAAAATCGTCCCCGAAGACATGGACGGCGTGGCGCCAATCGACCTTCCGTTTAACCCGCCGGGCACGCAGATCAAGGTTTACGGCACCGAGATCAACGAGCCGGCGGCGCAGGTGGCGATCGAGGATTTCCTGCCCGGAACCGAGCTGACCTGGGTGTTTCCGCACGACGAGGTGCAGTATTGCCTGTCCGGCCGGGCCGAGATCGAGATCCATATGCCGCCGCTGTATCAGGAGGTTAAGCGCGCCATTCTGGAGCCGGGCTGCGTCTACCTGCTGCCGCAGGGCGGACGGATGCGCATCAAGGTGCTGGACGACGTCCCCTTCCGCCACGTCTGCATCTGTTTTCCCAACCCATCCTATCCCTTCGAGGACGCGGCGAGCATTCGCGGCTGACAAAGAGGCGGTTCCGCCGGGTTTCTCTCGAGGTACCGGGCCGGAACATGCCCCTGAAGCCCCTATCTGACGCGGTAAGGCAGCCTTATAGGAATTTGTCGGGCAAATTGTATTGTAAGTTTGCATGCAAAATTGTATGTTGTCCGGACAAATAAGACTGAGTTGCGGTCGCGGCTCACGAAATGCAGGGAGAAAATGGATGCGTGCAGGGACAATGCAGTCATCGCTTTTGGGGTCGGCTGCCGTGGTCGTCATGGCTTGTGCAGGTGCGGTCGCTCAAGACGACACCGAACGGGAAATCGAACAGCTCATTATCAAGGGCTTGAAACGCGACACGACGTTTCTCGAGGTCCCGGCCTCGGTGTCGGTTTTCGATGAAGAAGCGATCTCGAACGCGGGCGTCAAGCGGCCTCAGGATTACCTTCGCCTGATTCCCAACGTGACCTTCATACAGGCGAATCACGCGGGTGAGGCTTTTGTCAACATTCGTGGCCAGGCCTCGGTCAGACAATCGGAGTCGGCGGTTGCGGTGGTGATCGACGGCGTCCAGCTCTCCACCCAGAACGAATTCAACGGCGAGCTCTTCGATCTGCAGCAGATCGAGGTGCTGAAAGGCCCGCAGGGCGCGCTTTACGGCCGCAATGCCGCGGCCGGCGCCATCATCGTTACCACCAAGTCGCCGACCGACGATCTCGAGGGCCAGGCGACGCTGACCGCCGGCAACTGGGACACCTACAAGGCCAATGCCAGCCTCGGCGGCGCGATCGTTCCCGAGAAGCTGCGGTTTCGCGTGGCCGGCTCGGTCAATACCTCAGACGGACCATTCAAGAACATCGTGACCGGGGAGGACTCCTACCGGTCCGAAGAGGCGCTCGGGCGTGTTCGCCTGGACTGGCTGGTCAACGAAAACCTCACCTTGGACATGCGGGCCGGCATCAGCCATCTGACCGGCGGCGCAACCGCGGCCAATGCGCAGGTGGCGGGATCGACCGTCGGCGGCATCTTCGTTCCGGCCGCCGATACCAACAATGCCGACATCCCCTTCGTCGCCGATGTGCCGGGCGACAACCGGCAAAGCAAGTTCAACGCGTCGGTCAAGGCCGACTACGAGATGGACATCGGCACGCTGACCTCGGTGACCGCCTGGAACCAGATCACCGACAATTATCAGGCCAAGAACTTTCCCTATGCGGCCTTTGCCGACCCGCGAAACGATTTCGGGGTTTTCGCCGCGGTCTTCGGCGACCGTACGCAGAAGTTCCGCATCGCCAATCGGGCGTTCACCCAGGAGATCCGGCTGACCTCGCCGAGCGATCAGCGCATTCGCTGGCAGGCGGGCTTCTATTTTCTCTCGGCGGACCGCTATTTCACCACCGAGCAGGGCCTGAACGGCCGGCCGATCCTCAATCCCGACGGCACGATCATGACGCCGGTCATCTTCAATCCCGACGGGACGCTGACACGGAACCTCATGGGCGGCGGCGCCATCCTGCCGACCTTCGGCATCGACGGGATCGATACGGTCAACCCGACGGACTTGTACGACGACAACAAATACGGCTTCACCAACTATGCGCCCTTCGGCAATGTGCAGGTGGATATCACCGAGGATCTCGAACTCAGCGCCGCGGTGCGCTATGATGTCGAGAAGCGCTCGGTCCAGACCCTGACCCCGGATATCCCCAATCCGGTGACCGGCGCGCCGACCTATAATCTGTGCGTGCTCAATACCGGCCGCGCGGCGTCCGACTGCCGCGAGAGCGAGACCTTCAAGCAGGTGCAGCCCAAGGTCACGCTGACCTACAAATTCGGCAACAACGGCTCGGTCTTCGCCAGCTACGGCCGCAGCTTCAAGTCGGGCGGGTTCAATCCTATCGGTACGCGCGCCGCGCTGCTGGCCTCACCCGGCGCGGATCCGGACCAGATCTTCGTTCAGGACGCCTACGGCAAGGAAGTCGCCGATTCGTTCGAGCTCGGTTTCAAGAGCGTCTGGGGCGCCGGCCGGGTGACTTTGAACGGCGCGCTGTTCTACACCGACGTCAGCAATGCGCAGCAGTTCGAGTTCTTCCCGAGCGCCGGCATTCAGGCGGTCTCGTCCATCGATCAGGTGGAGATCAAGGGCTTCGAGCTCGACGGCACCCTGCGCATCAACGACAGCGTCAGCCTGTTTGCCGGCTTCGGCTACATCGATTCGACGGTCAAGGAGCTGCGTGCGGCCCCGCAATTCGAAGGCAACCGCGCGCCGTTTTCCTACAACTACAATATCGTCGCCGGCACCCAGGTCGTGCACCCCATCGCAAACAGCATGGACTTCCTGTTCAGGCTGCAATACACGCGCACCGGGACCATCTGGTGGGATGCCGCCAATCTCGACGGCACGCGGCGCGACCCGATCGATCTGATCGATGCGCGCATCGGCGTGGCGGCCGGGCGCTGGGAGTTCGCCCTGTGGAGCCAGAACCTGACCAACGAGAAATACAATAGCGAGGCCGTGCCGCTGCTGGCCATCATCAACGCCGTGTTCAAGGCGCCCACGCGCAGCTACGGCGCCGAGGCGAAGATCCGGTTTTAAGAATCTACGAGGGACGAAATGTCTGACACAACTCCCGCCGTCGCGGCCGGCATCCGCCGCGGCTATGCGGACTGCGCCGAAGGCCAGATCCATTATCGGGCCGCGGGCGATCCCGCCTCTCCGGTGGTGTGTTTCTTCCACCAAACGGCCAGCTCCGGCGCCATGTTCGAAAAGGTCATGGCGCGGCTCGCGCGGGACTATCGTTGTATCGCCTTCGATTCACCGGGCTTCGGCCAGTCCTATCAGCCCGCGGCGATTCCGTCGTTAGGCTTTCTGGCCGACCGGCTGATGGAGGCGATCGACGATTTGGGTATCGAGCGCTTTCACGCCTGCGGCCACCATACCGGCGGCTGCGTGGCGGTGGAGATGCCGGTGCGCTATCCGGGCCGGGTCGAGAGCCTGACGGTCATTGGCCCGGTCCTGGCCAGCGAGGCGGAGAAGGCGGAATACAGGAAAACCTTCGTCAAGCCGTTCGAGATCGAGGAGACCGGCGCGTTCCTGAAAACCGCGTGGGACTATCTTACGCTGATCGGCGCCGGCAGCAGCGTGGAGCTGCACACCCGCGAGATGGTCGATCACCTGATCGCCCACCGCACCATGCCGATGGCGTTTTCCGGCGTTTGGGACCAGGACGTGGCTGGCTTTTTCAAGCAGGTCGACGTTCCGATGCTCATCATGTGTTCGGAGAAAGACGTATTGTGGCCGCTCTTCGAGCGCGCCAAGGCGTTGCGCCCGGATGCCGAGGCCAGGGTCGTCGGCGGCAGCGATTACCAGCCCGACGAAGACCCGGACGGCATCGCCGCCGCCATGCGGGAGTTCCTGGCCAAATAGCGCCGGGCCCGCTATCGGGCGCGCCGGGAGTCTTTAACGATCTCGCCGTCCTTCATAATGATCGCGAAATTGGCTTCCGGTTCGGCCATGACGGTGATGTCGTCGATGGGATTGCGTTCGATCAGAAGCAGATCGGCCTTCGCGCCCGGCTCGATCACGCCGACCTTGCCGTAAGCGTTGAGCGGTCCCGATAGAGCGATGAGCCCGCCGTTGACGGATGTGGCCTGCCGTAGAATCTCCAGGCCGGTGAAGACCCTCGACCGCAGGATAAACTCCCGGTTCTGATGGGCGTGCATGTCGGCGATCAGGTCCGTGCCGAATGCGATTTTGACGTTTTCTTCCTTCAGTATCGCGAGGCCGTTCCACATCCCCTCAAGCGCGATCTTGTTCTTTTCCTTCAGATAGGCCGGCAAACCCTCGCCCTGGTCCAAGGCCCAATAGGTGACCACGTTGGGAACGACGTAGGCGTCTTTTTCTTTGGCCAGACGGGCGCTTGGCCTGTCGATCAGGTTCCCATGCTCGATGGTCTTGACGCCGGCTTCCAATGCCAGGGTTATGGCTTGGGGCGTATAGGCGTGGGCGGCAACATAGGTGCCCCAATTCTCGGCGGCGAGAACTGCCGCACCGATCTCGCCGGCCGAATACTGAACCACATGCAGGGGATCTTGCGGCGATGAGACGCCGCCGCCGGCGTGGACCTTGATGAAGCCCGATCCGCGACGCAGCTCTTCCCGCGCCGCCTGAAGCACCTGGGCCTCGCCGTCCGCGATCACGGCGCCGAACCGGAAACGCGAAGCCGGCTCCGGCGGGTCGCTGAGGCCCCGGTAATCAGCATGCCCACCGGTTTGCGTAAGCGTCCGTCCGGCGAAGACGATTCGTGGTCCGGGGGTGTAGCCCTCATTGATGGCGGTGGCGAGCCCGAAATCCGTCCCTCCGGTATCGCGGACCGTCGTAAAGCCGCGCAGCAGCATGGCCTCGGCGTTCGCGACCGCCAGCGCCGTGATGTAGGTTTCGCTCGCCTGGCTCCGTTTGGAGAACGGGTAGGCCCAGCTCACATGGACATGGGCATCGATCAACCCCGGCATGAGAAACCGGCCGTCGCCGTTGATCGTTTTCTCGCCGGCCTTGGCGGCAAGCGGCCTAAGCGAAACTTCGACGATCTCGCTACCGGATACGCGAACGGCCCCGTTCGATGTGATCAGGTCGTGGCCGTCGAATATCTGTACGTTTTTAATGAGGGTCGCGTTGGGGGGTGCATTCTCGGCGTATGCCGGGAAGAGCATCGACAAAAACAGCAATGAAGCAGAAACGAGCCGGACCATTTCACCATTCTCCCCTTCGTAAGACTCCGCATATTGGAGCAGTTTAATCGGTTTGGCGCACAGTTTCTCGACGATGACGGGATATCGTTCGTCGGCGCCCTGCCGTGATGCGGGCGCGGCCAATGTTGACGCCCGATCCCAATTGGACTAGGCAATAGTCTGATCGGTAATAAAATTCGAACTAAAGGTCAAATCTCATTTGCGCGGGCGGGCGGATCGGCATGGGAAACACTAGGCGACGCTGGACAACACTCATCGTCGGTATCGGCTGGCTAATCGGTCTTGTCGGGATCGCTCAATCGATTGGCGCGCGGCCTCAAGACCGGAACGACCACTCGACAGACTTGGCGCGGATCGCTGACGCCTATCTCGAAGGGGTTTTGGCGCAGCAGCCGTTCTGGATCTACTTTGGTCTCGCGCATATTGCGCCCAATCCCGATCATGCTGCGTTTCCCGATACTTCGCCGGAAGCCTGGGCCGCGTTGGAATCGCTGGAAGACGACCTGTCGGCAAAGCTCGATGATATCGACCCCGGCGCGTTTGCCTCGCGCGCCGATTGGGTGACCTATCGGGTCCTGAAAGAGCGGTTGGAAGCCAACCGGGAACTGCGGGTTTGCCGCCAACATCTTTGGAGCCTGAATCACATCGAGGGCTGGCAGGCGATCATCGCCACCGTTGCCGCTGCGCAGCCCGTCGATACAGCGCACGCGCGTGCCGCGGCGATCGCGCGGTGGTCGAAGCTCTCGGGCTTCATCGACCGGGACATCGAAAACCTCCGTGAAGGGTTGCGTCTGGGATACTCCGCGCCCAAAAGCGTGGTGCGGCGCGTGATGGCGCAGGTCGATGGTCTGATCGCGGCGCCCGGCGAGAAGTCTCCGCTGATGGCGTTTGCCGTCAAGGCAGAGGGCGAAGAGGCATTTCGGCAGGAGACGCGCGAGCTCTATGAGACGGACGTCCTGCCGGCGCTGAAAAAATTCCGGCTGTTTCTGCAGGACGAGTATCTGAATGCGGCGCGAGAAGAGATCGCGATAAGCGTACTGCCTCGTGGGCGCGACTGCTATGAGGCGAAGCTGCGATTCTATCAGACGATCACTGTCGGCGCGGATGTGACTTACGCGCGCGGTATGGAAGCCGTCGCGGCGAACAGGGCCGGCATCGTATCGCGTGGAGAGGCGCTGTTCGGAGAAAGCAATATCGCCGCGATCTTAGAGGCGGTCAACGCCCGCGCGGACAACCGATTCCAGGCGGAATCGGAAGTGCTGGACTATTCGCGCCGCCTTATGCCGACGCTCCGGGATCGGATTGCGCCGCTCTTTCACCATCTGCCAGAGCAGGACGTCACCGTCCGGCCCTATCCCGACCATCTGCGCGGGACCGGGCTTCCGTCGCGCTACAGGGCGGTGCCGGATAAGACGCGACCGGCGATCTATCTGATCAATCTCGATGGGTGGGAAACGCAGACGCAGGGCGGCAGCGAGGTCGTCGCGGCGCATGAGGGATGGCCGGGCCACCACCTGCAGATCGGTCTTTCCTACGACATCGAAGGATTACACCCGGTCACTCTGCTGGTCCGCTCCGAAGCCTTTGCCGAAGGATGGGCCAGATACGCCGAAGCCTTGGCGGAAGAGGCGGGCGTCTATGAGAGTGGGATGGGCGAAATCATGCGCCGTGCGTGGCCCGCGCGCGGCATGGTGCTGGACCCCGGCGTTCATATTTTCGGGTGGACGGACGAGAAGGCCGTGGACTTCATAAAAGAGGCGGCTCTCGTCGACGACGCCAGGGCCTTTGCCATGTTGGACCGCATCGCCGTGCTGCCGGGTCAGCTCACGGCCTATGACACCGGCGGGCTGGAGATCTTCGCCCTGCGCCGAGTGGCAGAGGACCATCTCGGCGATCGGTTCGATATCCGCGATTTTCATCAGCGCGTTCTCGAGAACGGCGCCCTGCCTTTGGCAGCGCTGCGCGACCATATCGAGGCCTGGCTGGATGATGCCGAAGACTAGGCCGGCGGGCGCCCCTTACAGACGTGCAAGACAGTTCTTTTCGTGCAGCCCGGGTAGCGCCGCGGGGCCTTGATTGGTTGCTGCTGGCGGCGGTGACCGTGATCGGCGGTTCCTCCTTCGTGCTGATCCGCAGCGCGGTCGAGACCATGTTGCCGCTCGAGGTGGCCGGTCTGCGCCTTTGGGTCGGCGCTGTGATCCTCTATGCGGCGATGCGTCATGCCCGCCAGCGGTTTCCGCGCTTCTTCGTCCGGGCACGCGGCCGCTGGCGGGTCAGTCGCCGCTGGCGTTACATGATCGCCGCCGGGACCATCGGAAATGCGGCTCCGTTCCTGCTTTTTCCCTGGGCCCAGCAATATGTCGATAGCGGGCTTGCCGGGGTCTATATGGCGTTCATGCCGATCTGGACCGTCGGGCTTGCCTACGCCTTTGCCGGAGAGGCGGCGACGCCCGCCAAAATCCTCGGATTTGCTCTCGGCCTGATCGGCGTCCTGGTTATCATGGGGCTCGATGCCATCAGGGAGGCCGGGTCCGCCGATGCACGGGCGCAAGGCGCGCTCCTGCTGGCGACCTTCTGCTATGCGGCCGCCGCGGTGATCATTCGCCGCGCGCCGCCGATCGGGCCTCGCGTCTTCTCCACCGGTATCATCGTCGCCGCGGCCGTCGCGGTGACGCCGCCGCTGATTCTCGGCGGCATTCAACCGGGGGCTTGGTCGATGGCGGGCCTGGCCAGCGTTCTCGCCCTCGGTGTCTTCCCGACAGGGATCAACGCCATCCTGGGAGTCATGCTCATCCGGCGGGTCGGCGCGGGGTTCTCCGCAATCGCCAATTATTTTACCCCGGTCTGGGCCCTGTTCATGGGTGTGATCATCTACGCGGAGGCGCTCGAGCCGCGCGTTATCGCGGCGCTTGTCGTGATCCTGGCGGGCGTCGCCATCAGCCAGCGGCGATAACCGTTTCCAGGAGTTCCAGCGGCATCGCCCCGTGCTTCAGGACGCTATCATGGAAGTCCTTGACGTCGAACGCATCGCCTTGCGCGGTTCTGACTTTTGCGCGCAGCTCGAGAAATTTCATCAGGCCGATCTTGTAGGAGCAGAGCTGCGCCGGGACGGCGGCGGAGCGGTGGACGATGTAGGTCGCGAAGTCGGCGCCGAGGCCCGCCTGGGAGCGGATGAAGTCCGTCGCCTGGTCCAGCGTCCAGCGTTTGGCGTGAATGCCGGTATCGAGAACGAGATTGGCCGTCGACAGCAGGTCCCGCCGCAGCCGCAGCAGGTGATATTCGGGGTCCCCGCTCAAGCCGGTTTCGTCGGCCAGGACCTCGGCGTATTTCGCCCAGCCTTCGATATAGGAATCGAACGTAATCGCGCGCCGCCATAGCGGGAGGTCGTCGATTTCCTGCGCGAGGCTCAGCTGCAGGTGATGGCCCGGAAAGATCTCGTGATAGACCAGCAGCGCTTTTTCCGCCGCCGGGGCGTCAAGCAACTGGCCGACATTGAGCTCGAAAAAAGCCGCGCGCGCACCGTCGAGCGATGGCGGCTGATAGCTCTGGTTGCGGTGCTGCTCGGCAAAGCGGGGAATGGCGCGAACGCCGACTTTGCGGCTAGGCAAGCGATGAAAGAACGGTGTGACGGCGGCTTTGGATGCAAGAATCCGATCTTCGATCTCGCTCACAAGCGCCCGGCGCGCATCGTCGTCATCTTCCGTGACAGTCGGTTCCCGGCGGCTGTTCAGCGCGTCGTCGATATCCGCCATCTCCGTGACCGCGAGCCCCATTTCGCGGCTCGCCACCCGAATCTCGTCCTGAAGAAGACGCGTTTGTTCCAGGCCGATTTCGTGGATCTCATCCGCGGACAGGGATGTCGTCGTGGCCGCGCGCAGCAAAAACGCATACCAGGCCTCGCCCTCAGGCAATTGCCAGAGGCCGATGGCGCGGCCGGCGTCCGGAATGGCGGCATCGATGGCCTCGGCAAGGCGGTCGAAGGCGGGATAGGTGTTGGATGCCAATTCGTGTTCGATTTCGCGGACCATGTGGTCACGGTCGGTTTCCGGTAAGTCCGGCATGGCCTGGGTCTTTTCCAGAAAAGCGCGCGTGAAGCTGTTGTCGCTGGCCGGCTCCTTGACGATCTGCTCGATCTCATCGGCGGTGCCGCCAAGTATCAACTGGGGCGGCAACAGACCGGTGCCACGCTGCGCGCGAAGTCGTTCTGCGGCGTCCTGCAATCGCAGGCCAATGCACCGCAGGCGGGCGAGATAACACTCTGCATCCTGCCGATGCCGCATCGGGTGAAGCTGGGTGAGAAACAGGGGCAGGTCGGTCTGAACGCCGAGCGAAGGGCGGACGGCATAGTCGTGGTCGAGCAGGGCGCGGCCGGCCCGGCCGACGATGCTGCGCTCATAGGCGTAGTCGAGAAAGAATTCGATGACCTCCAGAGTGATCGCGTCTTCTTCCGCCAGCCGATTGCGAGGAAAGCGCTCCAGTCCCTGCTTTATGTCGTCGAGAACGCGTTGACGTCTGTCGGCATCCTCCGGCTTGAGACCGGCAAAGGAGTTTTGGGGAACCTCTTCGCCGGCAATCTCGAACACCCCCATTTGGGTCGGAAACTCCGGCGTCTCGCGGGCGATGGCCAGAAAGCTCCTGTCAAGAAAATGCGCGAGGTTTTCGGGGTCGGCCATGTCTCAATGCTTATGGACTAAACGGTGATGGATTGCGACGCGGCGAGTTCCATCGCCTTATCCAGGGCAACGCGGTAGCCGGCGGCGAAGTCCTCCCCAACGAATACCGGTGTTTCGAGGTCTACCGGCACACCGCGGCCCTCGAAAACGTCTCCGGCCGGAGAATAGTAGAACTCGTTGGAGATGCTGGTAAGCCAGCCATTGGGCAGATGTTTCCTGAGATTGTCCGAAAGGATGCCTGCCGTCGGCCCGCCGACAAGCGTCGATGAGGGAATCGCGCGCATGCATAACGCCAGGATGTCGCCGGCGCTGGCGGTTCGCGCCGAGGTGAGAACATAGACCGGCCCATCGAAGGTTCGCCGCGGCGATGGCTCGGTATGGAAATCCTGCTTGGGCGTCACGCCGTCGCCGTCCCGCGCCTGTTTGCTGAACGCCAGGCGTTTCTTGTCGGCGAAACGACCCGCGATCGACATGCCGATCCGGTCAAAGCCGCCGCCGTTCATGCGGATATCCAGAATAAGAGCCCGAGCCTCGCCCAGGTCGGCGAGCACGCGGTCCATGATCTGTTCGAGGGCCGCGATATCCGCGCCCGCAAGGGTGGCGTGATCCGCGCGCGCATGGGGCAGGTCGTCGGCGCACCGGGCGTCGTCGCTGTCGGAGATCCCGAATAGCCGAAGCACCGCAAGGTAGCCGACCGACGGTGTCAGCATGTTCCACACAAAGGCGCCGTTGCCGGCGGTTTTTGCTTCGCCGCCCAGAACCGTTTGCGTCAAAAACCCGCCGATCTTGCCAAGCGAGTCCGGATGGGCCGACGTTTTCGTGACCCCGATTTCGCGCGCGATGAGGGCTTTTATGTCAGCGACATTTTCGCTGCGAACGATCCGGTTCATGCCGGACAGCATGACGTGATTGTCCCTGAGAGGCGCGATCAGCCGGTGAAGTTCCTCGAAAAGCGCTTCTTCGGAAGTAGACCCGGTCACCCGTGTTCCGGCCTCCGCCCACAGCTCTTCCCAATCGACGCCGCGCAGGGCAAAAAAAGCGTAGTCCTGAGCGAATGCCCTGCCAAAAAAGTCCAGCACCGAAACCGGATCCCGCTGGCGCGGTTGATCCAAGGCCAAAGAGACCTCGGGCAAGGCATCGACCGGTTGGAAATGGTAATTCGTGATATCGTTTCGAACGCGCAACACCAGCCCGTCTTGACTTTGCGGTTGCACGGCTTCGAACCCCCTCTCGAAATCGTTGACCGAGCCGCGCTCGAATTCAATGCAATGATCGCCAGCGTGGTCGTAAAGCGCATAGCCGGCCGAGTCTGCACTCAGCAGCCAGCCATACCCCCGACTCTTCCATATTCCTCTGACCGGCACTTATTTGCTCCGACGCCGGCTCCAGACCGCTCCTGACACTTCAAAACCCATGCCAGTTTCCTGCTAGTCTGCCTGCCGGGAGAATTCGATGTGTGTCTTGTTGCATTTGAACGATTGGTCATTATGATTGAACGAATGGTAAACGTCAATCATATGACGGAGGGGCGGCTACGCCGGGCGCAATTGCTGGCCTATGCGGCGCCGGCAATGGCGCTGTCGATGATTGTTGTGCCGGTGAACGGCATTCTGCCCACCCTCTATGCGCAGAACACCCGTGTCACGCTCGTGGCTGCCGGCACGGTGTTTCTCCTGCGTGCGATATATGACGCCGTCTCCGACATGATCATCGGATATCTGTCGGACCGCACCGACGGCAGGCTTGGCCCCCGCCTGCCTTGGATCATCGCGGGCGCCCTCGTCATCATGCTGGCCACCTTTATGCTGGTGCGGATACCCGCGGACGCAGGCATTCTCTATTTCGGCCTGTGGACCATCATATTTTTTACCGGCAGCACGATGATCGGTATCCCCCATTTTGCCTGGGGCAGCGAGCTGACCTCCGACTATGCCGAAAGTTCCCGCGTCTTCGCCTACAACAGCTTCTTCAACAGCGTAGGCTCTTTTTTGACTGCATCGATTCCGGCCGTGCTGGTCTATTTCGGGCTGTCGGAGAGCAGTGAATATACGCCGGATGTCGTTTGGCTCCTGGGCCTTGGGGTCATCGTTTTTATGCCGCTGACCGTTCTGGCGGCAACGACGCTGGCGCCCCGCCCGCCAAAAATCGTGACGCGGCGGGCGAGCCTGCTCAACACCCTGAAATCGGTGCGCAACAACAGCCCGTTTCTACGCTTCATTACCGCATACATCATTGCCGGCGCCGGCTACGGCTTCTTTGTCGCGCTGGTTTTCCCTTTCATCTCGAGCCATTTGCAGATCGGGGAGGCGTTTCCGGGCATGCTCATGGTGCTGACGGTTGTGCAGATGCTCGCGGTGCCCGTTTGGGCCCGGATCGTCCGATGGCTCGGGAAACATCGCGCTTGGGCCTGGGG
>JAKSBY010000121.1 GCA_022360855.1 Sphingomonadales bacterium
CTGCTCCGGATGCCAGCCCTCGCCGGAGAAGCCTTTCATGTCCTTGCGGATCGTGGCGGCATAGAACTCGTTCACCGGGTCGCCTTTTTCCACCGGCGCATCCGAGCCGCCGGCGATGATGGCGCCGGCATCTATCAGGCTGCGCCAGGCATAGGCGCCGGCGAGCCGGTCCTGGCCGAGACGCGCCGGTGCGAAGTGCAGGTCGCCGATGGCATGGCTCGGTTGCATGGACGGGATGATGCCGAGCGCGGCGAAGCGCGAGATATCGTCCGGATGCACGATCTGGGTGTGTTCGTCGCGCCACCGCGGCAGCGCGATGGCCCGCTCGCCCTCCGGTACGGCCTCGAAGGCTTGCTCGTACCAGTCCAGAAGCAGGCGATTGGCGCGGTCCCCGATGGCGTGTGTGTTAATCTGAATACCGGCCTTCAAGGCAGCCGTCCAGACCGGCATGACAGCCTGCCTGTCGGCGAGTAGCAGGCCCATGCCGTCCGCATCGCTGTATGGCTCCAGCAGCGCCGCGCCGCGCGAGCCCAAGGCGCCGTCGAGATAGAACTTGATCGCACGGGTGACGATACGTCCGTTGGCGCTCGTGCGCAGGCCGTCGGCGAGCAGACGCGCCGGGCCTTCGCCTTTGCTATCCACCGAATTATAGACCCTGAGCTTGATCCGCCCGGCGTCCGACAGCTCTTCCAGCAACAGCACGTCCTGCCAGTCCACGCTCATATTGTGCATGCCGGTCCAGCCCAGTCGCTGGGCTGCCTCGGCGCCCCGGGTCAGGCCGTTGCCCCGCTCGGCGCCAGTCGGCTCCGGCAGCAGGGACCGTACCAACTCCATGGCGTTGTCGATCAGCATGCCGGTCGCGCGTCCGGCCGCATCGCGGAGGATCTGACCGCCCTCCGGGTCGGGTGTCTGGTCATCGATGCCTGCGGTAGCCAGAGTGGCGGCGTTGACGACCATCGCGTGCCCGTCGGCGCGTTGCAGGAGGAGCGGATTATCCGGCGACACGGTATCGAGATCGGCGGCGGTCGGAAACCGCGCCTCCGGCCAATGCGTCTCGATCCAGCCGCGTCCGAAGATCACCTCGCCCGGCTGGGCATTCTTGACCCGGGTCTCCACGGTTTCGACGAGTTCCGCAATCGATTTGACGTCCTCGAGGTTCAATGTCAGCTCGCGCATGCCGATGCCGAAGAGGTGGGCGTGGGAATCGACAAACCCCGGCGTCATGGTCTTGCCGGCCAGGTCGATGACGGTGGTCCTCGCGCTGATCAGTGCCTCGGCCCAGACCGCGTTTCCCACATAGGAGATGACACCGTCCTCCACCGCCACGGCCTCGGTCCGCGGCTGATCGTCGCGCGCCGTATAGATCGGCCCGCCGAGGATCACGAGATCAGGCTCGGCCGTGGCTTGGCCGATGGAGAGCAAAAGGGCAGTGGCGGCTGCTGCGCTTGCGAAGCGTGCTACCGGGTTGAGGTGGCGCGCGTGGCTCATTTGTGGACGATTCCCAGTGCGCGCGTTATGTCTTCGGGCAGTTCATCGAAGTCTTTGGCAGTCTTGATCTCCCCCTTCAAAGCTCCGGGCGTGGCGACGCGGCGCTTGAAATCATAGGGCACCAGCCGTGCCACGGGCGTTCCTGCTCTGCTGATTACCACCTCATCGCCTGCAAGGGCGCGCGCGACCAGTCTCGAGAGTTGAGCCTTGGCTTCGGTAATGGTGCGTACGATCATCTGTTGCCTCCAGGTCGTCCAATATACTCGGATCCTCTCAGCGGGTCAGTAAGGCGCTTAAACAATAGAACGCCTGTCATTCGCCGACTTGATCGGCGAATCCATGAAGACGCCGCCTCGGCGATGGCCCCATGGACCCGCCGATCAAGTCGGCGGGTGACAAGACGAGTACGGGGCGTCAACGACGGCTAAAACTCCCCAAATCCCTTGCCTTCGTCGGCAAGGCGGGTGAGCAGCGGGGCCGGTTGCCACCAGCGTGGGCCCACCTGATCGGCGTATTTGAGGATGGCGTCACGGACGTTGGCCAGCCCGACATGGTCGCCATAATGCATGGGGCCGCCGCGGTAGGGCGGGAAGCCGTAGCCGTAGATGTAGACGATGTCGATGTCGCCGGCGCGGTAGGCGATGCCTTCCTCGATGATGCGGGCGCCTTCGTTGATCAGGGGATAGACGCAGCGCTCGACGATCTCCTCGTCGGTGATCGTCCGGCGTGCGATGCCGGCCTTCTCCGCCTCCTCGGCGATGATCGTGTCGACCTCGGGATCGGGGATCGGCGCGCGGTTGCCGGGCTCGTATCTGTAGATGCCGGCGCCGGTCTTCTGGCCCTTGCGGCCCATCTCCACCAGCCGGTTGGCGACCCGGTAGGCATGCGGGTCGAAACGCTCCGCGCCGAAGGATTGGCGCAGCATATAGCCGATATCCATGCCGGCCAGGTCCATCATGGCGAACGGACCCATGGGGTAGCCGAAATCGTAGATCGCCTTGTCAACTTGAGCCGGCGCGGCGCCCTCCAGGATCAGCAGCCCGGCCTCGCGGCCGTAACCCTCCAGCATGCGGTTGCCGATAAAGCCGTGGCAGACGCCGGCGACCACGCCGACCTTGCGGATGGCGCGCGACAGCCTGAGTACGGTGGCCAGCACCTCGGGCGCGGTTTTCTCCGCCCGGACGATCTCCAGGAGCCGCATGACGTTTGCGGGCGAGAAGAAATGCATGCCGAGCACGTCTTCGGGCCGGCCGGTCGCGGCGGCGATCTCGTCGATATTCAGGTACGAGGTGTTGGTCGCCAGGATGGCGCCCGGCTTGGCCACGGCATCGAGGTTTTTGAACACCTCCAGCTTGATCTCCATCTTCTCGAACACCGCCTCGATGATCAGGTCGGCGCCTGCAAGGCCGGCATAGTCGGTGGTCGGCGTCAGCAGCCCCATGCGCTCGTCCACTTGCCCTTCGGTCATGCGGCCGCGCTTGGCGGAGGTTTCGTAGTTCTTGCGGATCGTGCCGAGCCCGCGTTCGAGCGCGTCTTCGGAGATTTCGAGGATCGTGACCGGAATCCCGGCATTGAGGAAGTTCATGGCGATGCCGCCGCCCATGGTGCCGGCGCCGATCACGCCCACGGATTTGATATCGCGCAGTTCGACATCCTTGGGCAGGCTGGGAATCTTGGCCGCTTCGCGCTCGGCGAAGAACACGTGCTGTAGGGCGCGCGC
>JAKSBY010000422.1 GCA_022360855.1 Sphingomonadales bacterium
CTGGAGGACGGCCAGCACGCCGATGAAGTTGATCAGCGCGTAGGCCAGCGCCAGGTCCAGAAAGTCCGGCCGGCCGTACAGGAACGCCACCACCGACAGGAACAGCACCGTCTTGGTGCCGAACATGTTGACCGCCAGGATGCGGTCGTAGACCGACGGCCCGCGCAGCGCGCGCACGATGGCCAGTACCATGGTGATCAAAATGGCAAGCGTGGCGGCGATATACATGCGCTTATTGCTCCAGGCCCGCCACGCGGCGGTTCATCTCACCAGCCTCAAGGGTGTCGGCGCCTGCGCGCGTCAGGCAATGGACGGTCAGCCTGTCCTCGACGATGTCGGTGGTGACGGTGCCCGGGGTCAGCGTGATGGAGTTGCCGAAGATGACCAGGCTCAGACGCCGTTTGGCGGTGGAGGTCAGCGTCACCATGGTCGGGCTGATCGCCGGCCGGCGGCTCAGCATGATGCGCGTCACCTGGATATTGGCGACGACGATTTCCTTCAACAGCCAGCCCCAGAAGACGACCACGCGCCCACCCAGCTGCAGCGGCACGGTCTCCGGATCGATCACCTTCATGCGCGCCGCCAGCCAGAACACCAGCACGCACGACAGCAGGCCCAGGCCCAGCAGCAGCGGCTTATACAGCCCCGACCACAACAGCCAGGCGGCGATCAGCGCGACAAACAGGCTTAAAGCACGCAGCATTTAGGGGTCTCGTAAGGGCCGGAGGGTTGGCGGGCAGGGCGGGCGATCAATCGTCAGTGCAGGGGTGTAGTTGGTTCCCGCACCGTGCCGTTAACGGTCTCCCGGCTGCCAACCCATTTCACCGCGCGGGCCGGACCGCCGGTTATCAAGAGCGGCACGGTGGCCGGCGGCAGAAAAGCCTGTTTCATCGTCAACCCTTTAATCCAGAAACCGGTCCTTTTCCGGGCCCGGTCGATCGTCTGTATCCTTGATGTCAGTCGCGATTGGCGTTTTCGTTCAAGAAGCTCAGTAGGTCTTTTTCGGCGATGCGCCACTCCTTGCCGATCTTGATCGCGCGCAACCGCTTGTCGTGAATTAAGCTGCGTACGGTGCTTTCTGTCACTTTGAGCATGTCTGCCGCATCGTGAACAGTATAAAGAGGCTTTCTAAGCATTTTA
>JAKSBY010000087.1 GCA_022360855.1 Sphingomonadales bacterium
AGATAGAGCGCCAGCGCCTTGCCGACGGCCTCGGGTACGGACAGGTCGGAGCGCAGCAGCGCCGCCGTCAGCCCGAGGAGAAAGAACAGAATGACCGGCGAGGTCAGATTGTCCAGCGCCAGGGTCAGCAGGTCGGCACTCACGATCGCACGCTCCCGACGGCTTCACGACCGCTCGCGCGGCCGCCGCAGGCGCCCGCGGCCGAACGCCGGGCCGGTATATCAATTGAGATCACAGAATTTCGATTGGCTGGATTTTGGGAGGCGGGGTGGGCCCCGGCCAAATACGCGGCCGGGGCCCGGGGGAGGGCTGTCAAGCGGCGGCCAGCCGCCGCCGCTTCCGCCGTCGCAGGCGGGCATTTCTGACCGCCTGGATCTCGTCCTTCAAACGCAGCTTTGCCCGTTTCATTCCCTGGAGCTTGATCTGATCAGGCAGCGGGCGGCCGGCCTCGTCGGCGATACTCACCTCCAGTTCCTGATGCCTTTCTTGCAGCGCGAGCAAGCGTGCGAACATGATCTTCATTCTCCATGGTTTCGGTTTTGTCTCTTAGAGACCAGATATGGCGGTTTAAGAGAGATTGTTGAAATCGTTTATGATACGATTGATAATAGTTTTAAACTATCAGTGACCCACCATGGCCAAGCCGTCGTTACGCCAGTTGGAATACCTCGTCGTCCTCGCCGCGACCCTCAATTTCAGGAAGGCGGCGGCGGAGGCGCATGTCAGCCAACCGACCCTGAGCGGACAGATCTCCGAGCTCGAACGCCGGCTCGGGCTGGCGCTGTTCGAGCGCAGCCGGCATTCGGTAAAGCTGACCCCGATGGGCAAGACCGTCGCCGACCGTGCGCGGCAACTGCTCAAGGACGTGGACGATCTTTGCGAGCTGGCCCGTTCGGCGGGCACGGGGCTCGGCGGCGTCATTCGCCTCGGCGTGCCGCCGACGCTCGGCCCCTACCTCCTGCCGCATGTCGTGCCCGAGCTGCACGGCGCCTATCCGGATCTGAAGCTCTATGTCCGCGAGGAGCCGCCGCGCATCCTGGAACGCTCCCTGGCCGAGGGTCTGCATGATCTGCTGCTGACGACCACGCCGGTGATCGCCGGCGACTTTACGACGCGGGACCTGTTTCGCGAACCGCTGCTCGTCGGCCTGGCGCAGGATCACCCGCTGGCCGGACGCGGCCGAATCCGAATCAAGGATCTGGCGGGCCAGTCGGTGCTGGCATTGGGCGCGGGCCACCGGCTCTATGAGCAGGTGCAGCAAATGGCCGAGAGTTTCGGCGCCAAGCTCCTGTCCGACTACGAGGGCACGAGCCTCGCGACCCTGCGCCAGATGGTCGGGATGGGCATGGGGCTCTCCTTCTTCCCGGCACTTTACGTGCAGTCGGAGATGACGAACGACCGGCAGGTGCTGGCCATGCGGCTGGCCGATCACTCGCCGGACCGCACGGTCGGCCTGGTCTGGCGCAAGGGCTCGCCGCGCGAGGCGGACTTTCAGTTTGTCGCCGCGGCGGTCGATCGGGTCGTGCGCCGCCGGTTCCGGAAAATCCTGACGCCCCTATAGCGCCGGCCTTGACGGGGCGGACCGGCTCACGTATATGCTGCCGCCGAATTGAAGCCCGCGCGAGCGGGCGTTATTTTTCGGCTGCCAAGCACTGAGATTAAGGATCGAGCCCATGGCCCGGGTATGCGAACTCACCGGCAAGCGCGTGATGAGCGGCAACAATGTCAGCCACGCGCACAACAAAACCAAGCGGCGGTTCCTGCCGAACCTGCACAAGGCGACGCTTCTGTCGGAATCGCTGGGCGAGACGTTTTCGTTCCGCATCGCCGCCAGCACCCTGCGCTCGGTGGAGCACAATCAGGGCCTCGACAATTTCCTCGCCAAGGCCAAGACGGACGAACTGTCGCCCAAGGCGCGCAAGATCAAAAAGCGCATCGCCGCCAAGCGTGCCGAGGCCTCCGCCTAACAACTTCGACCTATCGGCAAACACCACCGTTCGTGCTGAGCCTGTCGAAGCACGGGCAGCCGCACGCCCACTAAAGCGGCTAGCGTTTAATCTGGCTCGTCATTGCGAGCGGAGCGAAGCAATCTAGTGGTCGAAGAGCTCCACCCCGCCTGTCATGCCCGTGAAAACGGGCATCCAGAACGCCCTCGACATGGATTCCCGCTTTCGCGGGAATGACGAGAATGGGTCGCGAGATTGCCGCGTCGCTGGCGCTCCTCGCAATGACTTGATCGCTGATTTAACGCTAGCTTTAAGCCGGCGGGCCGGCCGGATTCCAAAGAAACTTCATCAGCAGCGTGCGCTGCAGGTTGGAGAAGTTGTTGTCGGACACGAGGTAGATGGCGATGCCGCCGCCCTCCCCGGCAACAGCGGCGATGCCCTCCATATTGTCGACCGAAAGCGGCGGTTTGAGCTCGGCAATCTGCTCGCCGTATAGAACGCCGCTTTCGAGATCGCCGGCCGCGATGCGCTCGATGCGCACGGCAACGCCGCTCAGCCTCTTGAACCGGCGGGTCAGGACCAGCAAATCGCCCGACGGCAAGACCGTCACGTCGGTCGGGTCGAAATCGTCGCTGCCGCGATAGGAGAGCTCCTTCACGGCGCCGCCGGAAAACCGCCAGGCCCTGTTGAAACCGGCCTCGTTCTTGGCCCGTTCCGAGATCGCCAGCAGGCTGCCGTCCGGCAAGGTCGCCATCGCCTCGATACCGCCGTTGCTCGGCATGGCGCGGAACTCGGCCGGCATGATGTGCGGCACGCCGATACTGCCGAAGACGGAGCGGAACGACCGCTCGACCTCGCCGCGATAGGCCCAGATTCGGTGCCAATTCTCGAACGCCACGAGAACGCCCCTGCCGCCGGGCAGATAGGCCAGCGCCTCGGAGTCGTTTTGTCCCGAGACCAGGCTTTGGCCGGCAATGTTCAGCATGGGCTGGAGATAGGCTTCGCTGAGGCCGACGAGCCTGCCCCGCTGTTGCGCCATGCGGGCGGTAAACCACGAGCCGCGATCGGTAATCGCGAGCAGACGCTCTCCTTTGGCGTCGACCTGCAATCCCGACAGGCCGCCGAATTCGGCAACGGTGGCCTTCAGTTCCAGCCCGCCCCGATAGATCAACTGGCCGGCGCGGTCGGCCGATTCGTCCTCGAGGGAAAGCGGAACCGCCTCGAAGTTGATCTCGATCTCGCCGTCCGTGCTCTCCTGCTGGCCGAATGCCGCCGAGGCGCTCCACAGCACGAGGCCACAGGTCACGACAGCCGCCAGTGACCGAGGACTCAGGCCAAGGCGCCGACCCACAGGTTTCCGCAAATACGTCGTCACGACATCACTCCCCACGCCAGTCCGTTCGCCGCCGGCCGGAAAGACTAGCACAGTTCTCGACCGCGCCAATACCGCCGGAGTTGCGCAAGTATTATCGTTTCAGGACGATTCTGCGAAGAAATGTGGCGTCAATGGGGGCGTGGGCAGACGCTCTCGTCCAACCACTCCACTTGTCACCCGCCGGCTTGACCGGCGGGTCCATATGGGAACGTCTCGGCTGCGCCAACATGGATTCGCCGGTCAAGCCGGCGAATGACAGGCTGGGCCTAGGGTGAACTTTAGCAGAGTGAATTAGCCGGCGGCTTCGCGGCCCATGGCCAGGAACTTCTCTCGCCTCAACTGCCTGAGCCGCCTGCCGGAGATGCCGGCCACCTCGTCGAGCGAGCGGGCAATCGCCTCGCCAAGCGCATCGATCGCCGCGTCCGGATCGCGGTGTGCGCCGCCGACCGGCTCCGGCACGATCGCATCGATGATGTTCAATTCCAGAAGATCGACCGCCGTGATCTTCAACGCGCTCGCCGCATCGCGGGCCTTTTCCGCGGTCCGCCACAGGATCGACGCGCAGCCCTCGGGCGAAATCACCGAGTAGACGGCATGCTCCATCATCATCACCCGATTGCCGGCAGCGAGCGCCACGGCGCCGCCCGAGCCGCCCTCGCCGACGATGCAGGCGATTACCGGAACCTCGAGGCGCAGACACGCCTCGGTGGAGCGCGCGATGGCCTCGGACTGGCCGCGCTCTTCCGCGCCGATGCCGGGATAGGCGCCGGGCGTATCAACGAGCGTGATCACCGGCAGACGAAAGCGGTCGGCCAGCTCCATCAGCCGCACCGCCTTGCGGTAGCCCTCCGGCCGCGCCATGCCGAAATTGTGCTTGAGCCGCGATTCGGTATCGACGCCCTTTTCGTGGCCCATAACAACGACGGCCTCGCCGCGGAACCGGCCGAGGCCGCCGATGATGGCGAGATCCTCGGCAAAGGCGCGATCACCGGCCAGGGGAACGAAATCGTCGACCAGTCGCTCCACATAGTCGAAGAAATGCGGCCGCTCCGGATGGCGCGCCACCTGCGTCTTCTGCCAGGGATCGAGCTTGCGGTAGGTATCGCGCAGGAGGCTGTCGAGTTTACCTTCGAGCCGCCCCACCTCCTCGGTAATATTGACTTCGTCGTCGGTGCGCGCGAGCTGCCGCAATTCGCGGATCTTGCCCTCAAGCTCGGCGATCGGCTTTTCAAAGTCGAGAAAAGTCAGCATGGTAAATCGGCGGTTCCCCGAAGCGGCCGGGAAACCTGATCCATCGTATCCGCCTTGTCAAGCATATGCGCAAGAAAGCTCACGTAACTATCTCAAATCCCTAGCTTTTCCGCCACTGCCACCATGGCCTCGGCCTGGCGGATCGAGGCCAGGTCGATGAGCTTGCCATCCAGCGCAACCGCGCCCTCGCCGGCCGCCTTGGCGTTTTCCATGGCGACCAAAATCGCCCGCGCCTTGGCCAATTCTTGCTCGGACGGGCTAAACACTTCGTTAGCCAGCGGGATTTGTTTGGGATGGATCGCCCATTTACCCTCGAAGCCGAGAACCTTGCCGCGGTTCGCCTGATAACGGTAGCCGTCGTCATCGGAAAAGTCGCCGAAGGGTCCATCAACCGGCCTCAGGCCGTTTGACCGGGCGGCGACGACGATGCGGCTCATGGCGTAGTGCCACATGTCGCCCCAATGAACCTCGCGCGCGCCGGCCTCGTCGGGATCGGTCAGCACCGCGTAGAGCGGATTGGGCCCGCCGATCTGCGTCGTCGAGGCCTTGATGGAGGCGGCGTAGTCGGCGACGCCGAAATGCAGGCTTTCGTTACGCGGGCTCGCGCCGGCGATGGCGTCGGCATTGGCAAGACCGAGCGCGCTTTCGATAATCAGCTCGAAGCCAAGCCTCTTCTGGCGACCGACGGCCGTTTCCACCTGGGTCACCAGCATATCTACCGCGTAGACGTCCGCGGCGGTGCCGATCTTCGGGAACATGATCAGGTCGAGCCGCTCGCCGCCCTGCTCGATGACGTCGATCACGTCGCGGTACATATGCGGCGTGTCCAGGCCGTTGACCCGCACCGACACGGTCTTTTCGCCAAAATCGAGATCGTTCAGCGCAGCCACGACATTGGCGCGGGCCTGGTCTTTCTCGTTCGGCGCGACCGCGTCTTCCAGGTCGTAGAAAACAACGTCCGCATCCGAGCCGGCGGCTTTTTCCAACATGCGCGGGTTCGAGCCGGGCACGGCCAGCTCGGAACGGTTGACGCGCGGCGGCGCCTGATCGATCTGTGTGAAACTCATGGACGCTCCCCTCGGTAGTGCGATCGCTCTCGCCCAAGGCTAGAGCATGACCTCTTCAGCGGCTAGAAAGTTTAGCTCTCGCGGCTCTGCTTTTCACTGAGCGGATGCAGCTCCTGCACCAGGCGCTGCTTTCGCTCCTCCAGAACATGGGTGTAGATCTGGGTCGTCGAGATATCCGCGTGCCCGAGCATTTTCTGGACCGAGCGGAGATCGGCTCCGTTGGCCAGTAGATGGGTCGCGAAGGCATGGCGCAACACATGCGCCGAGATACGCTCCGGCGGGATGTCCGCCTCCACCGCGAGCTCTTTCAGGATCTGGAAGAACCGCACCCGGGTCAGATAGCCGTCGCGGGCGTTGGACGGGAACAGCCAGTTCGAGCGGGCATAGGTCGGGTGCTGGGCGAGCACATCCAGATAGGCGCCCAACGCCTTGCGCGCGGATTGGCCGATCGGAACCATCCGCTCGCGTCCGCCCTTGCCGCGGATCAGCAGCATGCGCTGGCCGCTCGCGACCGTCTCCTTCGACAAGGTGATCAGTTCGCTGACCCGCAAGCCCGTTGCGTAGAGCGTCTCCAGCATGGCGACGAGCCGCAGGTTTCGCAGATTGGGCCTGTCGGCCGCGCGCTTGTGCGCCGCCTTCAACAGGCGGTCGACCTCCGCTTCGGAAAGGACCTTCGGCAAGGGCCGCGTGCGTGAGGGGCTTTCGATGTTTTGGGCGGGATTGTCCTCGCGCTCGCCCTCGTCCTGCAGGAACCGGTAGAACTGGCGCATGGTCGAAACGCGCCGGGCCGCGGTCGCGCCACCGACACCGGCAATCTGTTCGGTCTGCACGAAACGTCGAAGATCCTCTGCCGTCGCCGGCGCAATTCCGGTCTTGAGAAATTCCGAGAGCTTCGCCAAATCACGACGGTAGGCGAGCAGCGTATTCTGGGCCGCACCCCGTTCCGCCGCCAGCATTTCCAGAAATCGCTCGATTATCAATACGTCGGCACTAAGAATCTCGAATACTCCATTCACTATAAACCCAACGCCTAGAACCCGTAGGCGACGAGCGCTTCCACCGCCAACCGATGGGCATCCTCGCGCAACCCGACCCGGCGCAGCGCCTCGATCACCCCGGATACGATCGCCGGGTCGCTGGTGTGCAGGCCGAGATCGCTCAGGGCGACCTGGCTGAGCAGAACGGTCTCGCCTATTTGACGATAAAAAACTGCCTCCTGCAACCGCTGCCAAAGACCCTCGGGCAACCCTATCGGTTCGTTTGACTCAGCGATCCGGGTCTCGGTTACGGACATGCCATCTTCGCCGGCAAATACCTTCGGCTCGGCGCCGACCTCGCTTTCCTCGGCGGTTTCCGGTACGAGCAACGCATCGCCGAAAAACTCGGCGGCGGGCGGATCCTCAATATACGATTGCGGCCGCTCGTAACCCAGCGCCGCGAAAATGTCGAAGGCCAGCTCGATCCGCGTGTCTCGCGTCTCCCGGTCTTTGGAGAAATTCCGCGCCCAGTTCTCGGCAAGCTCGGGCGTGTAAAGGAAGTTCCCGGACGAATCGGCCGCGACCATGATCGGCCACAGCGCGTTCAGAGACACCAGAGCGGCATCATCGAAATGCGCGTAGCCGAGCAATAGATTATACCAGCCCTGCGCCAGATCCGCCCGGCCGGCCAAGAGGTGAATGCGCCCGGCATCGCCGGCCAATCCCGAGAGGTAAGGCTTCGGCTGGAGCAGGGCCAAGGACGCCGACAGAGCGGGCGCCACCGCCGCCTCGAGGTTCTCGCCGCGCAACCTCTCAAACAACAGGCGGAAGGCGACGATGCGGTCTTCCTCGGCGCCAAAGGCGCTCTGTTCCAACAGCCGCGCGTCGATCAATGCGGCGGACTGGACCCCCGCTTCGGTATCGGCGAATCCGCCGACGTCCGCCCGGTCGGATTGGCTGAGCCAAACGCGGGCGAGCGTTTGCGGCCCAATGACCCCGAGCTCGACGGCGCGCTTGGCAACATCGAGACGCGCGCTCGGGTCGAGCTCCGGCAGCGTTGCCAAAAGGCCGAGGGTCAGGCGATCGGCATTGGAAACACGGGTCGCGAAGGACCGACCGGCGAGCCGCGCCATGGCGATCGAAAGCGCGTCTGCCGGAACCTCGAGCAAGGCCCCGGACGCGTCCAACGTGTTGATCTCCGCACGCCCGAGGGCCGTGGCCTGGTCCAGCAATACACCGATCAGGCGGGTGAAAGTCGCATCGACGGCGCCCTCTTCGGCCATGAGTTCCAGATACAACATGGCCGAGGGACGGTCGCCTTCGATCGCCTCGCAGAATGTTCCCAGGCGGACCCAAAAGAGCCCGCCGTCAAGCACAGCCGTATTGCGCCCTACGGAACAGGCCTGCAGGTGGTCTCCGCCGAGCAGCGCCGCCTCAGCGCGGAGCCTGCGAATTTCAAGCGTATCATAATCGCTCGGCACCAGGTCGAGCAGCCGGAGCAATCCCTCGAGATCGCCCGCGGCGGCAATACGAAGCAGGCGTTCGGTGAGGAAGTCTTCGCCGACAATGCCGGCCGGCGCTTCCGAACGCGACAGCAGCAGCCTTCGCGACAAGGCGTTCTGCGACGGAGAGGGCGTCGCCACCGGGAGGCGATACAGGTAGGTGCGCACGATCTCGGGATCGGCGCCATGCCAGATCCACCGGCCGAAGCCGCCGTCCTCGGCACCGAGCAGCCCGATGCCGCCGGGATCGATAGTCGTCAGCTCGCCGACAATCACATCCTGGTCGTCGGTAAGACCATCCGCGCTGACCGAGATGGCCGGCCCCGTCGCGAGGCCGTCGGCCAGGCGCGCGGCTTCTTCCGCTTCCTCCGATGCCGGCTGCCGATCGGTGTCGGTGATCGGCCGCTCCCGCAAGACCGGTCGAATGCTGCCCGGCGTGGCGTAGGGCTGCGGCGCGATCGAGCGTGGCGCGCGTCGCGCCGGATCGCGTTCGATATCGGGCGATGCCCAGGGGCCGACGAACCGGTCGGCCCGGGTTTCTGCTTCGGGCATCGCACCCCGGCGCAAGAGCGGTGTTAATGGAAGCTGTTTGCGGGCCTGCGGTTCCGTGGCGCTCGGCACACCGCCCGTCTCCTGCTGCGGGTCCGGCTCCTCATCGGTCTCTTGTTGTGCCGATGTTGCCGAGACGAAAGAAAGGCCGGCCGCAAGGAATGCTCCGAAAACCGTTGCCCTAACGGGGAAAATCGTCATCAGGCAGTGTCCGCTCCACGCGTTTCGTGGGAGCCGGTATGTCCCACGTCAGAAGAAAGACCGCGCCGCCGACGAGCGCAATCAGTACCGCGGCTGAAATCAAAACGCTGAGTCTTCCCATAGCTGGAGCGCCGTTACCGTCCCAAGTCTGTAGTCAGGACCGAGGTGTTACCGGCTGGCTCCGGGGAATGCAAGGCCCCGGCGACCGGCTTTCATCCGCGACCGTCAGGGTCGGTGGAAATTATGATCGTAATATGGCGCTGACCCTGCGGAATGCTATAACACGCCCATGTTACAGTACCGAAACCTGCAGGATATCGGACGCCCCCTGATCCTGATCGGATTGATGGGAGCCGGCAAGTCTTCCATAGGCCGACGCTTGGCCAAAAGACTCGGCATGGAATTCGTCGATGCCGACGCCGAAATCGAAAAGGCCGCCGGCCGCAGTATCAACGATATCTTCGCGGAGTTTGGCGAGGCGGCGTTTCGCGATGGCGAACGCCGGGTCATCGCCCGCCTCCTGGACGGCCGCCCCATGGTGCTGGCGACCGGCGGGGGCGCCTTTACGGATGGCGAGACCCGGGCACTGATCGGCGAACGCGGCATTTCCATTTGGCTGGATGCGGACCTAGACGTGCTGGTCGAGCGCACGTCGCGCCGGGATACACGGCCGCTGCTCAAGGACGGCGACCCGAGGGAGATCCTTGACCGGCTGGCCCGCGAGCGGTTTCCGATCTATGCGGAAGCCGACATCTGCGTGAAGAGCGGTACCGGGCCGCATGACGAGGTGGTGGACGCGATCATTGCCACGCTTTCCGAGATGATGCTGTGTGGAGTCTCAGATGACGGCGCCTGAGCGTGTCGCGGTCGCACTCGGCGACCGTGGCTACGATATCCTGATCGGCGAAGGGCTGCTGGTACGCGCGGGCACCGAGATCGGCCCGCTGCTGGCCCGCCCCTTTACCGTGATCGTCACGGACGAGACTGTCGCGCCATTCTATCTGGAGGCCCTTCAGGCGAGCCTCGACGGGGCCGGCATTGCGAGCCAGGCGGTCCGGCTCAGGCCCGGCGAAGCGACCAAGGACTTCGCCCATCTCGAGCGGCTGACCGAACGGCTGCTGCAGTTCGGCGTGGAGCGCCGGGACACGATCATCGCGCTCGGCGGCGGCGTCATCGGCGATCTCACGGGCTTCGCCGCGGCGGTCCTCAGGCGCGGCGTCGATTTCATTCAGATCCCCACCAGCCTCCTGGCGCAGGTCGATTCCTCGGTCGGCGGCAAGACGGGTATCAATTCCTCTCGGGGCAAAAACCTGATCGGCGCCTTTCATCAGCCGAAGATGGTGCTGGCGGATATCGGCGTGCTCGACAGCCTGCCGCGCCGGGAGCTGCTCGCCGGTTACGCCGAGGTCGTCAAATACGGTCTGCTCGGCGATCTCGAATTCTTCACTTGGCTGGAGGGCGCGGGCGCGGGCCTCTTGGCTGGCGATACCGCGGCGCGGATTCAGGCGGTCAAATCAAGCTGCCTGGCCAAGGCGGCGATCGTTGCCGAGGACGAGCGCGAAAGCGGCGTCCGTGCGCTGCTCAATCTCGGCCATACATTCGGACACGCGCTGGAGGCAGCCACGGATTATGACGGCAGCTTGCTGCACGGCGAGGCGGTAGCCATCGGCATGGCGCTGGCCTTCGAGCTTTCGGCGATGCTCGGCTGGTGCCCCGGCGAAGATTCCGCGCGGGTGCGGCGCCACCTCGCGTCGGTCGGGCTGCCCTGCGACATACCAGATGACACGCGCTTCGCAACCGATCGCCTGATCGACTTCATGGGCCAGGACAAAAAGGTGATCGACGGCCGCATACCGTTCATCCTGGTGAGCGGCATCGGCAAGGCGTTTATCGCCCAGGACGTCGACCTGGCCGACGTCGCCAAGCTATTGGACGGCGCCCGCGCCGAATTTGTCGCCAGCTGACTCCGAATCGCGTTGAACAACACCAAACATCGGAAGATTGAACGATGAGTACCGTTCCCATCATCGAACTCGCGGCAATTGCCGTGCTCCTGGTCTTGTCCGGATTTTTCTCCGGTTCCGAAACCGCGCTGACCGCGGCCTCGAAGGTGCGCCTGCATCAGATGGCCAAGGACGGCAGCCGCCGGGCCCGTTTCGTGGAAGGATTGATCGACGACCGCGAACGACTGATCGGCGGCATTCTCTTGGGCAACAATCTGGTCAATATCCTCGCCTCGGCGCTCGCTACCTCGATCTTCATCGGCCTGGTCGGCGAGGAAGGCGTGGTCTACGCCACGCTGGTCATGACCGCGCTGGTCCTGATCTTCGCCGAAGTGCTGCCCAAGACCTACGCCATTTCCAATGCCGACCGCATGGCGCTCACGGTAGGGCCGATCATCGGCGTCTTCGTTCGCCTGTTCGCGCCGGTCGTGCACATCGTGCGCATCATCGTTAGGGCAACGCTGCGCGTGTTCGGCGTCGATGTCTCCGACGAGCAGAAGATCCTCACCGCCCATGAGGAGATACTCGGCACCATCTCCTTGCAGGAGAAGGAAGGCGGAATCGTCAAGGCCGACCGCGTCATGCTCGGCAACATCCTCAATCTCGATCAGGTGTTTGTGGAGGACGTGATGGTCCACCGCAAAAGCATGCTGATGATCGATATCGACGACCGGCCCGCCGATATCATCTCGCAGGTGATGCGCGCGCCCTTCACCCGCATCCCGCTGTGGCAGGACGACCCGGAAAACATCATCGGCGTGCTGCATGTCAAGGACGTGCTGCGCGCCGTGCGCCGGCCCGACCGCGACATCTCGACCCTGAATTTCCGGCGGCTGATGAGCAAGGCCTGGTTCGTGCCCGAAACCACGACCCTGCGCGAGCAGCTCAACGCGTTCCTGGAACGCCGCGCCCATTTCGCGCTGGTGGTGGACGAATACGGCGCCCTCATGGGGCTGGTCACCCTGGAAGACATCCTGGAGGAGATCGTCGGCGAGATCGACGACGAATACGACACCCAGTTCGAAGGCGTGCGGCCGCAGGAAGACGGCTCGCTCATCGTCGACGGCACGGTTGCCATCCGCGATCTCAACCGCCGTTTCGACTGGCGGTTGCCCGACGACGAGGCGACAACCATCGCCGGTCTTGTGATCGACGCCGCCGAGACGATCCCGATCGTCGGCCAGAGCTACAGCTTCCACGGCTTCGATTTCGAGATCCTCGGCCGCAAGCGCAACCAGATCACGCAGCTCAAGATGCGCCGAGTCAAGGCGGGCTGAGGCCCGGTCCGGGCCGCGCCACACCGTCCCGGAAACCACACCTGTCATTCCCGCGCAAGCGGGAATCCATGTCGACGCCAGCCTGGATGCCCGATTTCTCGGGCATGACGGGCAGAGCGGGGGCCGCGACGACCACCTGAAATCGGCCACCTATTCGGTTTCTGCATGGCCGATATGCACGCTCGCCTCTTGAAATTCTGAGTGTTACTCATAAATTCTGAGTAACACTTAAGAAGCAGACGCATCATGAATCTGATACGCGAAAAAAAATATAAGCCGGACGAGACCCGCGAGCGGATCCTCGAGGCGGCGCTGACGCTTTGTCAGACCCATGGCTACGCGAATGCGTCGACCCTGGACATCGCCAAGGAAGCCGGCGTCTCCGAGGGCTCGATCTTTTACCATTTCGGCAACAAGTCGAACCTCTTCGCGGCGCTCGGCGCCCGGTTCGGCGAGCGCGTCGTCGCCGCCATGCGGGGCGACGCGCAAGATCTTGCCGAGCTCGAGCCCGGCATCATGATTACGCGCAGCTTCGAATTGGCCGGCAAGGAAGGTCTGATCATCCAGCAGTTGGGACTGCCCTCCACAAGCCCCGATACCGAGGCCTTTATGCGCGCCGACCGCGACGTGGTCGTCGACTTTATCGAGGCCGTCCTGCGCGCGCATCAGAAGCTCGGCCGGCTCGACGACATCGACATCCCGCTTTCCGCAAGCCTCGGCTACGCCGCCGTGTGCGATGCGTTGATGCGAACCTACAACAGTCAGGAGCCCGTCGACCGTGACCGGATCCTGGCCGAGACCATTCGCTTCGTGCGCGCGGCGTTTGGTTACACCCCGTCAGACGCGACACCTGCAAGCGAGGACAAGACCGATGTTCGCTAAAGCCGTTCGCATTAAACACCGCGCCGTCCGGGGCGCGCTTTTGTTTGCCGTCACCGCCGCCGCCCTTACCGGGCTGGTCTGGCTGCGCTCGGTTGCGCTCGGCGCCGCGGAGGAGTTTCCGCAGTCGGCGATGCTCGCGGTCGAGACCATAACATTGGCGGCGCCTGAGACGTTGACCGTGCAGCAAGGTTTCGCCGGCCGCGTCGTTGCCCGGCGCGAAAGCGCGCTCGGCTTCGAGCGCGCGGGCCTTCTCGCCGATGTCGCGGTGGATGACGGCGAGGCAGTTGAGAAAGGCCAGGTCCTGGCGCGGCTCGACACCCGCCAGCTCGACGCCGAAAAAGAAGCGCTGACCGCCGGGCGCCGCGCTGCCGAGGCGCGTATTCGGGAGGCCGAGGCCCAGCTCAACCTGGCCAAGGTAACCGCCAAGCGGCAGAAGACTCTGTCGGATGCGGGACATGTGTCGATCCAGCGCTATGACGAAGCCCGTTTCGAGGAAGATGCGGCTGCGGCGCGTCTGGCTTCGGCCAAGTCGGCGCTGAAACGCACCGAAGCCGAGATCATTCGGGTCGACGCGGCGTTGGCGCTGTCAACCATCGCGGCGCCCTATACCGGCGAGGTCACGGCCCGCTATCTCGACGAAGGCGCCATCGCCAGCCCCGGCCAGGCGGTGTTCCACATGATCGAATCCGAGGCGCTGGAAGTACGCGTCGGCCTGCCGCTGCACGCCGTAGACGGCCTCGACGTCGGCGCCGACTACGAGGTGCTGGCGGACACGGCCCGCGCCACAGCGCGGCTCGACCGAATCACCACCAAGATCGACGATGCGACCCGCACGGTGACGGCGGTCTTCCTGCCCCATGCCGACTCGGGCCTGAAGAGCGGCCAGGTCGCCCGGGTGCGGATCGAGCAGGCGCTCGACAAGACGGGCTTTTGGCTGCCGACCAAGGCGTTGTCGGAAAGCACGCGGGGGCTGTGGTCGGTCTACGCTCTCGAGCCCACCGATGACGGCCTCTACCGGCTGAGCCGCCGCGAATTGGAGGCTCTGCATGTGGAAACCGGCCGCGCCTTCGTGCGCGGGACCATCCGGGAGGGCGACCGCATCGTCGCCGCCGGCGTCCACCGCCTCGCGCCCGGCCAGCTCGTCACCAGCCGATAGCCCCGCACGCCAGGAGAGAGCGTATGTCCTCGGTCCGCCTCATCTACCACCGGCCCCGCCTCGCCGTCCTCGCGATCATGCTGATCATCGTCGCCGGTCTCTCGGCGGTCACGGCACTGCCGCGCCAGGAAGACCCGGTGCCGCGCGAGCGCTTCGGCAATATCCTCACCTATTTCCCTGGCGCCAGCGCCGAACGGATCGAGAGCCTGGTCGTCGAAAAGCTGGAAGACCGGCTTTTCGAGATCGAAGAGGTGCGCGAGGTCCAGGCAACCGCGCGGACCAGCGTCGCGTCCATCTTCGTCGAGCTCGACGAAGACGTGAAGGACACCAACGAAGTCTGGTCGCGGATCCGCGACAAGATCGAGGAGGCCGACGCCGAGATGCCCACAGGCGTCGGCTCGTCGGAACTGGAAGTCCAGAAGCTCCCTGCCGTGACCCTGCTGGTATCGCTGACTTCGGCGGATTCGGGCGAGCAGGATCTGGCGATCCTGAGCCGGCTCGCCAAGGAGCTGGAAAACCGGCTCCGCACCATGTCCGGCACCGAGCAGACCGAGATTTACGGCGAGGCCGACGAGGAGGTCCTGATCACCATCGACCCGGCCGAGCTTGCCGGCCTCGGGCTTTCGGTCGCCGACATCTCCAACATCATCGCCGCCTCGGACGCCAAATCGCCGGCCGGGCTCGTTTATGGCGAGGCCGATACGCTCGGCCTCGAAGTCTATGGCGAGATCGAGTCGCTCGACCGGCTGAGCAGCCTGCCGGTGGCCGAGCGGCCCGGCGGCCTTACACTCCGATTGGGCGATATCGCCACCATCGAGAAGGCCGAGCGCACACCGCCCGCCACCATGGCGCTGATCAATGGCGAGCGCGCCGTGGTCGTCTCGGCACTGATGGAGCAGAATCAGAGGGTCGACCAGTGGAGCACGGTCGCGCGCGGCGTTGTCGAAGACTTCGCGGCCACCCTGCCGCCGTCGATCACCGCCGAGATCCTCATCGACCAAAGCGTCTATACGCAGAAGCGTTTGATCGACCTGGCGCAGAACTTTCTGTTTGGCGTGGTCCTGGTGGTCGGCGTGCTGTTCATCGCGCTCGGCTGGCGCTCCGCCATCCTGGTCGGCGCGGCGCTGCCGCTGACCGTCGCCATGGTGCTCGGCGTCCTCTGGCTGCTGGGCATTCCCTTGCACCAGATGTCGGTGACCGGGCTGATCATCGCCCTCGGCCTTTTGATCGACAACGCGATTGTCGTCATCGACGACTACAATCTGGCGCGCTCGCGCGGCCTCGGTGTGTTGGCAGCCGGCGAAAAGGCGGTCGGCCATTTGACGATTCCGCTGCTGGCCTCGACCGTCACGACGGCGCTCACCTTCGCGCCGATCATGCTGGCGCCGGGTGCAGTCGGCGATTTCATCGGCACCATGGGCCTGGCGGTCATCCTGTCGATCTTCTCGTCGCTGGCGCTGTCGCTGACCATCCTGGCGCCGATGGCCGGCTATATGGACAGGCGTTTCCCCACGCCCGAGGGCAAAGACCCTTGCGGCTGGAGCCATGAACGGCTGAGCCAGGCCTATCGCAAGAGCCTGGACTGGGTCATCGCCAAGCCCGGCAAGGCGATCGGGCTCGTGGTCCTGATGCCGCTCACCGGCTTCGTGCTGGCAGGCCAGCTCCCGGAGCAGTTCTTCCCGCCCGTCGACCGTGATCAGTTCCAGATGCAGCTCACCCTTTCCGAGGAGGCGAGCATCGAGGAGACCCGGCGCGCTGCGCTGCGCGTCGACGACGTCCTGGCCGAATTCGATGGCGTGGACGCGTCCTACTGGTTCATCGGCGAAGGCGCGCCCAAGGCCTTCTACAACGCTCTGGCGTTCCGCGACGGCGTCGCCAGCTTTGCCGGCGCCATTGTCGAGACCGAAGGCGCGACCACGACCCGGGAAATCGCCCGCGATCTACAGGCGCGCCTGATGGCCGAGGTGCCCGACGCCGAGATCCTGGCTCTGCCTTTCGAACAGGGCCCGCCGGTCGCGGCACCCTTGGAGGTCCGCATCTTCGGCTCCGACTTCGAAGTTCTGAAAGGTCTCGGCGAGGAAGCCCGAGCCATCCTGGCGACAACCAGGAACGTAACCTACACCCGCTCACGGCTGGCCGGCGGCCGGCCCAAGGTCGAGCTCGTGCCCGACGAGGAGCAGGCGCGGCTCGCCGGCCTGACCCTGACCCAGGTTTCGCAGCAATTGCGGTCGGATCTGGAAGGGGCCACCGGCGGCACCATCCTGGAGGACATCGAAGAATTGCCCATCCGCGTCCGTCTCGGCGGCGCCGACCGCAGCGAGATCGGCAATGTGCTGACCCGCACCCTGGTACCGGCCGGCGGAACGGCCGCCTCGGACGCGCCCATCGCCGGCGTACCGCTCTCAGCCATCGCCACCCCTTCGCTGGTGCCGGAGACGCCGACGATTACCCGCAAGGACGGCGAGCGCTACAATCTGGTGCAGGCCTTCATCGTGCCCTTCACGCTGCCGAGCGAGGCCGCCGGCGACTTCCAGCGCCGCCTGGAGGCAGCCAATCTCGAAATACCCGCCGGCTATCGTATCGAATTCGGCGGCGAAGGCGCCGAGCGCGACGAGGCGACCGGCGGGCTGGCCAGCTCGGTGCCCGTGCTCCTGGTGCTGATGGCCGGGACCGTGATCCTGTCGTTCAATTCGTTCCGCGCCGCCGGGATCATCGCCGCCGTGGCCTTCCTCTCGGTCGGCTTCGCCTTTCTGTCGCTGTGGGTCTTCCGCCAGCCCATGGGCTTCATGGCCATCGTCGGCGCCATGGGCCTGATCGGCCTTTCGATCAACGGCGCCATTGTCGTGCTCTCGGCCCTGCGCGCCAACGGCCAGGCCCGCGCCGGCGACCCCGCCGTCATCCGCGACGTGGTGACCGACGCCACCCGGCACATCGTGGCGACCACCTTCACCACCATCGGCGGGTTCATTCCGCTGATCCTGTTTGCCGACAGCTTCTGGCAGCCGCTGTCCATCGCCATCGCCGGTGGCGTTGTCGGCTCGGCCATACTGGCGCTCTATTTCGTTACCGCGCTCTTTACTTTGACGGCCCGCGGCAAGGCGCGCCGTAAGGCAAAACAGAGAGGCGGAAGCGATAGATCGAATGTTGAGCAGTTTCCGGCAGCGGCGGAAATCGCGGTGGCCGCGGAATAACGACGCCGGTTAGGCGTCCACCTTTTGCCGGGCGCGACGCGCGCCGCCGCGCGAGTCGGCGCCCTGACGGCGGTCAGGACCGACATACCATTCAGCGGTGATTCGCCTGCGGCAGGGGCCGACATAGACTTCGCATCTGACGAAGGGCCGGCGTTTGTGCACGATATTGTGCCAGCGCTTGGCGAGTCCGTCGCCGTTTAACGGCAGACCGAGCACCTCGTCGACACCGGCGTCCCTCGCCTGGCCGACCATTTTTGCGTTGGGATTTGCGATAACCATGATGATCGGGGTTTCCGAAACCGGCCCCGCCATGCGGCGCAGGTAACGTACAAAATTCGGCCCCCCGTCCGGCGGCAGGCCGTAGCCGCATACGATGAGGTCGGGGAGGCTTTCCTGAAGATGCGCCTTCGCCCGCTCGCTGTTGGCGGCGGTAACCGTCTCCAATGCCCCGAGCTTCATCATGAGCCCGCGTATCACCGAACAAAGCTGGGTATTCGGATCGGCAATGAAGACCGTCTCGGGTACGTCGACAGTGTCTCCGTGCGCCATTTTCTAGTCCCGGTAGGATTCCCCGATACTTCTGCTCATTTAGAATGTACCGCTGGCGGGTCTAAGAAACCTTTAACGCGCTATAAGATCCGCGCCACACCTTCAACCCTCCCGGGTTGTCGACGGGTTCACGCGCGGCGCCTCACGAATCGCGGCGGCGGCGCCAGATCGGGGAATTCCGGCTCGCTCTTGCTCATTTGCGCCATAACGGCGTTTTTCAGATCGTCCGAAAGCAGCATGGCCGCATTCCACGTCGCAACATAGTTAAGTCCGTCAGCGACGGAGTGGTCACGGGCATAGGTTAGCATTTCCTTGGTGCCGGCAACCGCCAGCGGCGATTTGCCTGCAATCTCGCCGGCCAGTTCCGCCAAATGCGCCAGCATCTCTTCCTGCGAAGCGAACGCCCTGTTGACCAAGCCGATGGCCGCAGCCTCTGAGCCCGAGACCCGGCGGCCGGTATAGGCCAGCTCGCGCATGACGCCGGCCGGGATAATATGCGGCAGGCGCTGCAGCGTGCCGACATCGGCGGCCATGCCGATATTGATCTCGTGAATCGAGAAAAACGCGTCTTCGGTCGAGAAGCGCATGTCGCAAGCCGAGATCATATCGATACCGGCGCCGATGCAGGCGCCATGGACCGCCGCGATCACCGGCACCCGGCACCGCTCGATGGCGTTAAAGCTCTCCTGCATTTCGAGAATCTTGCGCCTGAGGTTTTCCCGTCGGCGCCCGTCATCGGCGAACTCCGCCCCCTGCATGGCGGCAAATTCCTGCAAGTCTATCCCGGAGGTAAAATGCTTGCCCTCGCCCGTGATCACCGCGACGCGCGCCTCGGGAATTTCGTCGATCGCCACGAAGGCGTCGGGCAGCTCCTGCCAAAGCGCGCCGTTCATGGCGTTAGCCGCCTCCGGACGATTCAACACGACCTTCGCGACCGGCCCGTCGAAGATCAGCTTCAGCGTGGAAAATCCCATCGGTCCATCCTCTCTCTGCTTCGCCGAAAGCTAACTTCCGCGCTCCCGCAAGACAATCGCAAAGGCTCGATTTAGCCCAGTCCGTCTGCTAATCACGGGACACGAAGGCACTCGCCCACAAGGCACTGGAACCGATGACATTTCTTTCCGAAGCCGCCATCTTTCTTGCCGCAGCGGTCATAGCCGTGCCCGTGTCCAAGCGGCTCGGGCTGGGTTCGGTACTCGGCTATCTGATGGCCGGGCTGATCATCGGCCCCTGGGGCCTCGGCTTCATCACCAATGTGATGGACATCCTCAAATTCGCCGAGTTCGGGGTCGTTCTGCTGCTTTTCATCATCGGCCTCGAACTCCAGCCCAGCCGGCTCTGGACCATGCGGAAACAGGTGTTCGGCCTCGGCACGGCGCAGGTCGCCGGGAGCGGGCTGACGCTGACGACGGCAGGCCTGTTCCTCGGGCTTCCGCCGACCGTTGCCGCCATTGCCGGCGTGACGCTGGCCTTGTCGTCCACCGCCTTCGCCCTGCAGATCCTTTCGGAGAAGAACCAGCTCACGACGCGCCACGGGCGTTCGGGATTCGCGCTCTTGCTGTTTCAGGACATCGCGGTCATCCCGCTGATCGCCATCGTACCGCTGCTGGGCGCCGCCTCGGCCAATATCGAAGCCGGCGAGGTGGCGGTCCGGGTGGTCACGATTATCGCCGTATTGGCGGCGTTTCTCATCGGCGGCCGCTTCTTTCTCCGCTATGCTTTCCGCCTGATCGCCATGACCGGGCTGCCCGAGGTGTTTACGGCCGCGGCCCTGCTGATCGTGATCGGCGCGGCGGTTCTGATGGAGTCGGTGGGGATCTCGATGGCGCTGGGCGCGTTTCTCGCGGGCGTGCTGCTGGCGGATTCGGAGTATCGCCACGAGTTGGAAGCCAATATCGACCCCTTCAAGGGTCTGCTGCTCGGCCTGTTTTTCATTGCCGTCGGCATGTCGGTCAATATCGGCCTCCTATTGGAGCGCCCCCTTGTCGTGCTCGGCCTTGTCGCCGGGCTGTTTGTCATCAACGGGCTGATTCTCTCGACCCTCGCGCGGCTCAACGGCCTGAATACGATTGGCGGACTGTGGATCGCCGCGACCCTGTCGCAAGGCGGCGAATTCGGTTTTGTCATCTTCAGCATGGCCTTCGACGCCGGGATCATGAGCCGGGAGATTGCCGATCTGCTGATCCTGGTCGTCAGTCTGTCAATGGCGGCGACGCCGCTTCTCGTTCTGGCGGTGGAGGCCTATCAGAAACGTATGAAGTCGTCGGCGGAAGAGCGGCCGGCCGACTTTCCGGACCAAGGGAACCAGGTGATCATCGCCGGGCTCGGCCGGTTCGGCCAGATTGTTGCGCGCATCCTCATGGCAAAGGGAATCAGCGTTACCGCGCTCGACGCCAACCCAGGCCAGGTGGAACTGCTGCGCCGGTTCGGCCGCACGGTCTATTATGGCGATGCATCACGGCTGGATGTGCTCCGGGCCGCCGGTGCCGAACACGCGGAGATATTCGTACTGGCGCTGGAGGACGAAGAACGGTCGCTGACCACCGCGCGTATGGTCAAGAAACACTTCCCGCATCTGAAGATCTATGCCCGTGCACGCGACCGCACCCATGCTTACAAACTGATGGACATCGGCGTCGATGCGCTGGAGCGGGAAACCTTCCACTCGAGCCTGGAAATCTCCCTCCAGGTCCTCAAGGGCCTCGGCCTTTCGGATTTCCAGGCGGGCAAGATCGTCGAGCGCTTCCGCGAACATGACGTGCAGCAGCTATACGAGCACCAGGCCAGCTACCAGGACGAAGGCGCCATGATCGAGCTGGCCAAACAGGCCATTCAGGAACTGGAGATGCTGCTGTCCAAGGACGCAGAGGAAGAGCTGGACAAGGACCGGCTCTAGGGCGTTATGCGTTCATGCTGAATTGTCATTGCGCTCCCTGCGAAAGCAGCGGCCTATTTCGGTGACAGTTACCTTTTTCAAGGCAAAATTTACTAGCCTTTTGTTTTTAAAATAAAAATAAAAAGGTAACTGTCACCGAAATAGGGAAATGAAGTGAGAATGCCCGGAGTGCCAGCTTCGCTGGTGCGCCTCGCAATGGTGGAAGAGCTGGTTCAAACTATAGGCATAGCGTTTTCGGCATCGTCCAGAAGCCAGCGCACCGCGCGCTCCACAGCCACGCGCGCCGGGGTCAGGGTGAGGCCCAGCTCGCGCAGGGCCTTCCCGCCGTCGATGGGCCAACGGCCGCGCGCCAGCCGCACGCCCTCGATAGGGCCCATGGGCGCCCGCCCGGTGAGATGGTCGGCGACGAAAGTGCCGACGTGGCCCGAAGCCGCGGCCAGCCAGTAAGGCACCCGGCGCTGAGGCACCGGCCGGCCGGAGATCTCTTCCAGCCAGTCCAGCAGATCGCTCAAGAGCACGTCTTCGCCGGCGATGATGTAGCGCGCGCCGGGCGCGGCCTTTTCGGCGGCCAGGATATGCGCGGCCGCAACGTCCCCGACGGCGATGAGATTGAGCCGGCAGTCCAGAAAGGCCGGGGTCTTGTCCGCGAGGAACCCCCGCAGCATGGCCGTCGGCGCGGTCATATTGACGTCGCCGGGACCGATGGGGACCGTCGGGTAGAGTGACACGACCGGCAGCCCCGCTTGCGCCGCCTCCCGTACCAGCCGGTCCGCCGCGTGTTTGGACCGGGTGTAGGGCCCGGCCATTGCCGAGGCCGGCGGCGTGGGCTCCGCCTCGGTGAGCGGCTCAGGGGAATTGCTCCTCCAATCCCGCAGGATAACCTCGGTGGCGGTGACGACGATCCTCCGCACACCCGCCTGGCGCACCGCAGACAATACTGCCGCCGTGCCGTCCACGTTGATCCTGTGAAACACGCTCTTGTCGCGGGCCCAGAGATGCGGATTGGCCGCGAGGTGATAGACCGTATCGACGCCGGCCATGGCGCCCGCCAGCGCTTCGGCATCCAGGATCGAGCCCTGCCGGTAGTCCACGTCGTCGCCGAATTCGGGTGGCCGCGGCGCCACGTCGAGGACGCGGACCGGCCCACCGGCGGCCGCGAGCTGCGCGACCAGATGCCGGCCGACAAAGCCGGCGCCGCCGGTCACCAGCGCCGTCATGGCCCCAGCCGGCAGGCGAGGATGTGCGGCTCGAACACGCTGCCGATGAGCATCACGCCCTCATGGATGGCGGCAACGCTCGAGGCCGACAGATCACCGCCGTCGCTCCCGAAGATCTCGGCGACCCGGCCCGAGGGCGACGCGTGCAGAATCTGGCTCGGCGAGGTTTCGCTCCAGCGCTGGCGATAGCGGAAGAAGGACCAAAGGCTCGAATGCGCGCCGACCAGGAGGCCGCCCGTGGGCGCCCATTCCAGATTGTCGACACCCGTGCCGAAGTCGATCCGTTTCAATGGCGCGCCGACCGGCGCATCGGCCGCCAACAACTGCGCGATCTCGAAAACCAGAACCGCCTCGTCCCGCACGCCGGATACGAAAAGCCGGCCGTTGGCCTCTCCGGGCGGGCCAATCGCAATACCATTGGCGTAGGCTATGCCCTCGGCGACGCGGCGCGCGCTCTTGCCGTCGTAGTAGACGACATAGGATCGCCTGAGCCCCCACAGATCTTCCCATAGCCGCGAAAAGCCGGCGCAGGCGCCATGGTCGTTGGTGACGAAGAATCGGTCGTGATCCAAGGCCGCCACGTCGTTGGGACTACAGATGGCCGCGTCCGAGACGGTCGCGCGATGCTGCAGGGCACCGTCCCTGACATCGAACATCTCCACCACCGGCTTCACCGTATCGCCGTCATACGGTCGGTTGACGGCGAACAGGCTCTGCCGGCCCGCCGCATCGGTGAAGAGGCTGATGCCATGCGGTCGAATTTGACGGTCGCGGCCGAACTCGGCGGTCAGATCGGCGACCCGGACGCGCCCGGCGTCGGGCCAATCCTGCCTGCGCATATCGAGCGCGTAGATGCCGCCTTCGGTGACAACCGTGCCCTTGTCGGCTTCCCTTTCCACGGCGAAGCGGTCGTAGCCCGAGATATAGGCGATGCCCGCGGTCTGATCGATCGTAATGTCCTCGGCACCGACCACGACTTCGCCGGTTCCGCCGATCTCCAGCACCAGCGGCCTGCAAGCCTCGACGACCGGCGCGGCCTCAGCCGCCCCTGACAGGACCAGGCCGATGGCCGCCAGACGCCTCACGGCCGGGCATAGCCCCAGCGGCCGATGAAGGGCGCCCAGCCGGCGCTCACCTTTTCGACCACCTCGTCGGGGTAGCTGTAGACATTCTTGCGGTAGCCGGAGACGCCGGCGAGATAGTCGGCGAAGACCGGGCGGGCCTCCGCAAATCCGTCCAGGCCAAGCCGGCCGTAGATGGCCTGTAGCTGCTCCAGCGGGGCCTTCTGGAAGTCTTCGAAGCTCAGCTCGATGAACTGCTCCGGCGGCAGATCGGCCGTCTCGGCTACCAGCCGGTCCATGATACGGCTGTAGTTTTCCAGGATGATCGCATCGATATCCAGATGGCCGTAATCCTGCAGCGCGAACTGCTCGAAGAGCCGCGCATAGAAATTCCGCATGGACACGAAGACCTTGTAGGGATTGCGATGGATATGGATGAATTTGGCATCCGGCCACATCTCGCGCAGCATCTCGACCCGCGCCGTATAGACGGGATTCTTGATCAGCAGCCGGCGTCCGCCCTGATCGATGGTCAGCTTGGTGTAGAGCCGGCTGAGCGTGCGCTGCCAGCGGGCGACCTGCCGCGCCGAGCAGCCGTCGAAATAAAGCCCGCGGTCGAAATTCTTGTGGAAGGCGCGCGGGAAATAGAGCCCGTGATAGAAGGAAAGCGGAGTCATGGAGGCGAGCGCGATCTCGTCCTCCTGCGGCGAGGTCGGCTCGACGGTGACGTTGTCGATATAGCGGTCCTTGGGCAGCGCCGCCTCCAGCACCGGGCGCAGGAGCCGCGCAAACAGCAGGAAATCCCAGGGCAGCCCGGTCGCAAAGGGCGAGACGTAGCCGAGCCGGTCGTCCCGGCTCATCACATTGTAAAGATGGGTGGTGCCGCTGCGCCAATGGCCGAGGATGAAGACCGGCGCTTCGACCGGCTCCACCGCCGGTCGCTTGGCCGCCACATAGGCCCATTCGGCGATGGTAAAGGGCAGCCGCACCAGCGCCGTCGCGGCCGCCGTCAAGATCTGCGGCAGGCTGGAGACGGCCGGCGCGCCGTTAGCAGTGAGCACCGTCGCCAAGGTCGCCAAATCCGCCCCGCTCAACGGATGCGACAGCCGCCGCCTGACGGGTTTGTTGGGAGTTTCTGAAGCCAAGAACTCGCCCCGATCTGTTTCGGGCCGGGTCTAAAGCCTCCAAGACTGCGATGCAAGTGGGCCCGACAGCGGCCACGATCATTCAGAGAAAAAC
>JAKSBY010000776.1 GCA_022360855.1 Sphingomonadales bacterium
CGGCCGCCGGGCGCTCGGCCGCGCCGGCTGCTCGCGGGATATCGCCACCCTGGTCGCCTTCTTCCCGGAGGCGGACACGGCGTTCTTCCTCGCCGCCCGGCTCGGCCGCTCTGCGCCGCGCGGCGTGCTTTGCGCCGCGCCGCTCCACGATCTTCTCGCCACCGTCGTGCCCAAGATCCTGCCCCGCACCCTGGGATACGACCCCGCGGCGTCTCTGGAGGCGGTCCCATCGGGGTTTTTCGTAGATCTGTCACGGCCGTCGCGCTGGCTCGGACGCCGCGCCTTCGAGCGGCCGCTCACCGCGCTCCGCCGGCATGAGCCTGCAGGCGGATTCCTGGCGGCGACCGGCGGGCCCGCGCCGGTCCGGCCCGTGGCCGCGCGGCTTGAGGACGGCATCTGGCATCTGCGAATGGCTGACGGCCGCACCTTCCGAAAGGCGAACGTCTTCGCCAATCCGAGGCTCGCTGTTTATCCTTTGGTGCCGTCTATATTGGTCCTGTTCGCGGCGGCCATTTATCTGCTGCCGGGTTTCGCCGGGCGCCGCCGTCGTCTGGCGCTTTTCGCGCTCGCCGGCGGGGCGCTCTTTGCTGCCGGCAGCCTTTCGGAGACGGCGTTTTTCGCGGGCAGCATTCTGAGAGACGGGGCGGCTTGGTTCGGCATCGTCTGGCGCCTGATGACCAATTTCGGGCTCATTGCGCTCCTCGTCGTGCCGATGTTCGTGTTCAGCCTGGCGCGTGACGGAGTTCGCAGCCCGGGCCTTGGCGGCGTCGCCGAGGGCGCCTTTCACGTCCTCCTGTCGGCCGCCGCGCTTTACCTGTTTCTGATGGGCGTGGTTTGGGGCCTTGCCGGACAGCTTGTAATTTAATTACGATATATGAGCCATAAACGGTGAAACTCACCATTCAAGTAGAGCCATATTTGGTCTTTTTTTCTTAACCCATTGCTGCTAGGGTTCACCGGTCATGAGTACGCAACGACTCATCGGACGCCGCATTCGGCGAATTATCAACCCGGTCCTCATTTAGGGCCGGGAAACGTTCGCCGTCTGTAGTTTGTTCCGATAGAGGAGCCGCGTGCCATGAGCACGTCCATAGAAAATCTAAGCCATTTTTCCGTGTCCGCTTGCTCGGACCCGAACTCGTTGTCGCGGGTGCTGGAGCTCTTTGCGCTCAACAGCCTGACGCCGCTCAGGGTCAACGCCCGCCAGGTGGGCGAAACGCTGCTGATCGACCTCACCCTGGCCGGGCTCGACGACGGCCGGGCGCGGCTGCTGCATGCCAAGCTCGATGCGCTGGTGCCGGTGGAATCGGCGCGGCTGGAGCAGGAAGTGCGCTTGCGCCCCGTAGTTCTGGAACAGCGCTGCGCGTAGATCGTCTTCGCTATTTCTTCCAGCGGGCCGCGGCGGTCTCGTCGGCTTCGTTGGCGGCGACCCAGCGCGGGCCGTCGGCACTCGCTTCGGACTTCCAGAACGGCGCCCGGGTCTTCAGCCAGTCCATCAGGAACTGAGCGGCCTCGAAGGCGGCCGCCCGGTGTTTCGAGGCGATGGCCACGAGCACGATCCGGTCGCCGGGTTCGAGCCGGCCGTGGCGGTGGATGACCAGGCCTTCCGCGATCGGCCAGCGGGCCTCGGCCTCACGCGCGATCTCGGTGATCTCCTTCTCCGTCATCGCCGGATAATGTTCCAGCGTCATGGCTGTGGTCGCCCCGCCCCGCACCAGGCCGGTGAAGCTGACCACCGCGCCGACATCGGTGTCACCCGCCGCCAGCCGGTCGAGCTCACGGCCGACGTCGAAATCCTCCGGCTGGACCCTGACCTCGATCATCGCATCATCCGCCGGTGACCGGCGGGAACAAAGCGACCTCATCGCCGGCCGCGATGGCGTGGTCAGCGGTCACATGAGTCTGGTTCACCGCGATACGGATGCGCTCGGGATCGCCCAGCGCCTCCCGGTAGCCCCCGCCCTTTTCCACGAGCCAGCCGATAAGCTCCCCTGCGGTGGCGATGTCGTCGGGCACCTCGAGAGCCTCCTCGTCCTTGCCGATGAGCTCGCGCACCCAGGCGAAATAGACCAGCGTCACCTTCATCGGCCGCCTCATACCATGTGCCGAAGGCCGGCGCGCAGATAGCCGTAGCCGGTATAGAGCGTCAGCACGGCGGCGAGCCAAAGACAGACCAGGCCGACCGGCTCCGCCGGCAGCCAGTCGGGCGCAGCCTCGCCGATGATCAGCGCGCCGAGCGCGACCATCTGAAACGTCGTCTTCCATTTCGCGAGCCGGGTGACGGGCACCGAGACCTTGAGTTCGGCGAGGAACTCGCGCAGCCCCGAGACGAGGATTTCCCGGCACAGGATCACCACCGTGGCCAGTATATGCCAGCCGGTCACCCGGCCAAAGGCGACGAGCATGAGGATGGTCGCGGCCACCATCAGCTTGTCGGCGATCGGGTCCATGAACTGGCCGAGCCTGGAGGTCACGCCCATGGCGCGCGCCATATAGCCGTCGAAAAAGTCGGTCAGCCCGGCCAGGGTGAACAGGGTAAAGGCCAGC
>JAKSBY010000640.1 GCA_022360855.1 Sphingomonadales bacterium
CTCAAACCAACAAACACTTGTTTTCTTAACGTCGGCATTTTATCGTCGCACCTCGTCTGCGGCCGGCGAAAAATGACCGTATGGGGCCGCTTCGATCCGGAGGAAAATCCCGTCGTGAGCACAGGGCAGAAGATCGGTCAGGGCGAGGGCGATCCAAGAGAGCCCGTCGCCGCGCCGCTTAGCAATGCGCAGGCTCTGGGCATCCGGCAGGTGATCGATCAGGACGGCAAGCCGACCGGCAATCTGCCTGACCCCGGACTATCGAAAGACGACTGCCTGATGTTCTATCGGGTGATGACCTTGCTGCGCGCCATCGACCAGCGCGGCTGGACCTTGCAGCGCTCGGGCCGCATCGCGTTCTGGATTCCCATCTGCGGCCAGGAGGCGGTTCAGGTCGGCGCGACCCACGCCATGGACCGCGAGGACTGGATCTTCCGCGCCCACCGGGAGATGGCGCCGTGGATCATGCGGGGCGAGCCCCTGGACCTCATGTTCGCGCAGTTTTTCGGCGCCGAGGCCGAGCCTCAGAGGGGCCGCCGCCTGCCCTGCCTGATCGGCAGCCGCAAGATCAAGCTCGTCTCTTCCAGCACCCAGGTGGGCGCCTATATCCCGCATGGCGCCGGGGCCGGCTGGGCCGCCAAGCTGATGGGCTCCGACGAAGTCGTGCTGAGTTTCTTCGGCGACGGCGCCACCTCGCGCGGCGAGTTCCATTCCGCCATGAACTTCGCCGGCATCCACAAGCCACAGGTCGTGTTCGTGTGCGTCAACAACGGCTGGGCCGTCACCACGCCGTTGGACCGGCAGACCGCGCAGGAGGACTTCGCCGCCAAGGGCGCGGCCTACGGCCTGCCCAATCTACGCGTCGACGGCAACGACCCGCTGGCGGTCTATGCCGTGGTGAAGGAGGCGCGCGACCGGGCCAAGGCCGAGGGGCCGACCCTGATCGAGGCCATCACCTATCGCCTCGGCTTCCACACCTCTTCCGACAATCCCGATCTCTACCGCAAGAAGGACGAGTGCGACGATTGGGCCCGGTGGGATCCGATCGTCCGCATGCGGCGCTATCTGGAGCATGCGGGCTGGTGGACCGAGGCCGACGAGGCGGAGCTTGCCGAGCGCCAGGCCGCCGAGATCCAGGACGCAGTGGAGCGGGCGGAGAAGATGCCGGTCCCCGGACCGACGTCGCAATTCGACGATCTGTACGAAGACTCCAACTGGATGCTTGAGGAGCAGAAGGCACGCCTGCTGCGCGACCTGGGGGACGGCGCCTGATGGCCAAGATGACCGTCCTGGAGGCGCTGCGCGCGGCCATGGCCTACGAGATGGCCCGCAACGAACGCGTGGTGGTGCTCGGCGAAGACGTCGGCACGGTCGGCGGCATCTTTCGCGTCACCTCGGGCCTGCAGAAGCAGTTCGGCAAGGACCGGTTGATCGACACGCCGCTGGACGAGAAGGGCATTGTCGCCCACGCGGTGGGCATGGCCATGTACGGCATGCGGCCGATCGCCGAGATTCAGTTCGCCGGCTTCATCCACGACGCGCACGAGCAGATCATGTTCTGCGGGACCAAATACCGCTGGATGACGGGCGGCGAGTATCCCGTGCCCATGGTCGTCCGCGCGCCAGCCTTCGGCGGTATCATGGGCGGCTTCTGGCATTCCCAGAGCCCCGAATCCTATTACATCCACGGCGGCGGCATAAAGATCGTCGCGCCGACGACGCCGCAGGACGCCTATGCCTTCATGCTCGCGGCGATCCGCGATCCCGATCCGGTTCTGGTGCTGGAGCCGGTGCCGCTCTACCGCACCCTGTCCGACGAGGTGGCCGACGACGGCGCCGCTGCCCCCATCGGCGTTGGCGAGGTGGTGCGCGCGGGCGCCGACGTTACCGCGGTCACCTACGGCCCGATCCGCCACGACGTGGTCGGCGCCGCGGATGATCTGGCCACGGAGAGGGGTATCGAGGCCGAGGTCATCGATCTCAGATCGCTGATCCCCTATGACATCGACATGATCGTCCGCTCCGTGGAGAAGACCGGCCGGCTCGTCATCATTCACGAGGCCAGCGAGACCCTGGGCTTTGGCGCCGAAATCGCCGTGCAGGTGCAGAACCGCGCCTTCGGCTCCCTGGAGGCGCCAATAGAGCGCGTCTGCGCGCCGGACCTGCCCTATTCCTACCGGGTCGGCGACGAGTTCTTCAAACCCAATCGAAAGCGGATCGGCGCCGGCCTGGTCCGCACCGCGGAGTTCGCGTTTTGATCTACGATTTCAGACTGCCCGATATCGGCGAGGGATTGAGCGAAGGGGAGCTGTTGGACTGGTCGGTCGCGGCCGGCGATGCGGTCGAGGAAGGCCAGGAAATCGCCAGCATCAGCACCGACAAGGTGACGGTAGAGCTGCCGTCGCCCTGCTCCGGGGTGGTCAAGGAACTGCTCTGGCAGCCGGGCGACGTCGTGCCCGTGGGCGAGGTGTTGATGCGCTTCGAATTGCCGGAGGGCGCCGCCCCGCCGCAGGACGCCCACGCCCACCAGTCGGCCAAGGACGCACCGTCGGCCGAGGCCCGGCCGGCGCAAAAGCCCGCAGCGAAAATCAAGGCCGCGCCCGCCATCCGACGACAGGCCAAGGAATTGGGGATCGACCTGGGCCTGGTGACCGGCAGCGGCCCGGACGGCCAGATCCTCGCCGCTGACCTGGAGGCCCATGTGACGCAAGCCGGCGCATCAGCGGGCACCGAGAAGTTCTCGGCCGCGCGCCGGGCCGCGGCGGAGCGTCTGACGACATCGGCACGAAACCAGGTGACCACGACGCTCAGTTTCGACGTCTTCGCGGATGGCGTCCTGGAAGCTTGTGAGTCATTGAAAGACGAAGCGGAGGCATTGGGCGTTCGGCTTACACCCCTCCCGGTGATCGCCGAACGCGTGGCCGCCGCCCTCAAGGCCCATCCCCGCTTCAACGCCACCGTCGTCGAGGACGAGCTGGCCTTACAGCTTTGCGAACGCGTCGATCTCGGCATCGCGGTGGATACCGACGTCGGGCTTGTCGTCCCCGTGGTCCGCGATGCGGGCAGGCTGAGCACCCTGGAGCTGGCCCGCGCCATCGCTGAGGCGGCCGATAAGGCGCGCGCCGGGACCCTCGGCCCCGGCGACGTCGCGAACAGCAGCTTCACCCTGTCCAGCACGGGCGGCCTCGAGACCGCGACCATGACCTCGGCCGCACCGATCATCAACTATCCCAACGTCGCCACCCTCTGGGTCTCGCGCATCACCACCCGCCCCCGCGTGCGCGACGGCAAACTGGAGGCCGGACCCATGATGGCCTGCAGCCTGAGCTTCGATCACCGCTTCCTGCACGGCGCCGACGGCCTCGCCTTCATCAACGCGCTGGACGAGTCCTTGTTTAAAGGCGCAGTTTGAGGAATCTCGCCGCACTGTCGAATCCGACGGCTGCCCACGGCGATCAAACGGGCTTTGCACGCAGGCCCGACCACCAGAGCGGCACGATTGCAATGCTGAGCGCCAGAAAAGCGAGTGGCGTCGCGTAGGAATCGCCCGGAACATGAAGCAGAAGCCTGCCGGCTCCGGCCAGGGCGAGAAACAGCGACAGCGACGCCCAGGCAACATTTTTAAGATTGGAATAGAGCCGGCCTCGGACCTCCCCGGGCTGATCGCCGGCAAGTCTGGCGGTCGATTGCCAGAATCCCATGGGCCGGACCCGCTCATAGAACGCGATCAGTTTCGCTTCCGCCGTCGGCGGCGTAACCAAGGCGACAACAACCGTCGTCACCGTCGAAATCAGTGCCATCACGCCGAGCCGCATCCAACCGTCCGCCTCGTTAGGGAACGCCCAGAGCAGGACAACGCCGGCGATAAGCGAAACCGCGATCGCGGCAAACTCCGCATAGAGATTGATGCGCTCCCAAAGCCATCTGAGAACCAGGACGGCGCCGATCCCGGCTCCGAACAAAAGCGAGATTTTCCAGCCCTGCTGGATCGAGCCGAGCTGCGACATGACGATCAGGGCGATCACCAGGATCAGCACGTTCGACAGCCGCGCGACGACGATGAGCTCGCCGCTGCGCGGGGTTCGCTTCATCCAGCTCTCCGAGATCAGGCGCTTATAGATGTCGTTGCTCCAATAGCTCGCACCCCAGTTCAGATGCGTATCGATGGTCGAAGCCAGCGCCGCCAGGAGCCCGGTGAGCATCAGCCCGCGTGCGCCCGTCGGAAGGAAGTCGTCGATCCCCTGAACGAAGGTCATTTCGCGCGCCGCAACGAAGTTGGCCGATGCCACGTCCTCGGCGGTAAAGGGATAGATCGCCAACAGCCCGACACCGATCACGATCCAGATCAGGCTGCGCAGGAAGACCTGCAACCAGGAAAACACGACGGCTGCGATGCGTGCCTGGCGGTCAGTCTGACATGCCATCGAGCGCTGCGCCAGATAGCCGGTGCCGTCGCTGTTCATCTGAAAGAACCATTGCAGGCTGATGATCACGAGGAACGGCGCCAGCGCCTCGCTTGCCGGGACCGAGAAGGAGGTCAATTCGCGCACGCGCGCCGCGCCGTAGAGCTCCACCAGGCGGTTCATCAGGCTCCCCAAACCGCCGGCCTCCAAAACGACAATCACCGCGAAGATCACCGTCCCGCCCAGTGCGATACCGAATTGGAATACGTCGGTGGCGATGACGCTCCTGAGCCCGCCGGTGGTTGAGTAGAGCAGCGTGAACGCCAGGAGGCCGAGGATGGTCAGAAGATTGTTAGTGGTCGCGACGACGGGATCGAGAGGCGTGACGCCGCTGGTGAGCTCAATGCCGATGTCAGCGATAACGCCGGCAATCGGGGCATAGACCACATCCGGCAGCCAGTCATGCCAGGGCGCGAAGATCTCCCCGATACGCACGGCGGCAACCAAGACGAAGGCGAGCACCGCGCAGTTGATCACGGTGCCGAAATAGACCGCCTTCAATGTCCGCAAGGCCAGCAGCCCGCCGCCCGAGTAGCGGATCTCGGTGAGCTCGGCGTCGGTCAGGACGCCGGCGCGCCGCCACAGTACCGCGAACACGAAGCCCATCAGCAGAAAGGCGATGCCGTAGACCCAGAGCCGCCAGATCAGGAAGATGCCGCCCGATGCGATGAGGCCGGTGACCAATAACGGCGTGTCGGCCGCAAACTGCGTCGCGGCCATGCTGACGCCGGCGCGCCATCCCTTAATCGAGCGGCCGGCGAGAAAATACTCTTCGAGATTTTTGGACGCCTGCTTCTTTGCGCGAAAACCGGACGTGATCGAATAGGCGACAAAGATCAGAACAATCAGAACGTCCAGCATGCCACTCCACCCCCGTGTTTTTTCGCCCGTCCTAGGGTTGGCTGTCTATGACCTTGGCCCCAGGCCGCGGGGCAAAGCATGCACCTGTTTCTTCGACCCATGCGGCCCGCTTGACCGGCTGTTCGATTTCAGGTACGAGTTAATGAAATCGATTTCAAAAACGCTACAAGATCAAGCGGCCTGTTGCAATCGAAATTCTTGGGGCGGACCTCAACGGGGTGACGATGCGAAAGGGCGGGCATAGGAAAGCGGCAGGATTGCAGCAAACCCCGTGGAGTCTCGTGGAGACAGGAGGCCGTCCCGAGACGGCCGAGGCACGTGCAAGCCTGTTTGCGCTTGGCAACGGCTATCTCGGCGTGCGCGGCGGGTTCTGGGACCTGCCCGCAGGCAATGGCACGGCCACCGGAGGCACCTATCTCAACGGATTCTATGAAAGTACCGAGATCGACTATCACGAGACGTTTTTCGGTGCCGCAAAGACCAGCGACACGATTCTCAATGTTGCCGACGCACGCGCCATCGACCTCGTCGCCGATGGCCGCAAACTAAGCGAATCCTGGAGCGACATTCGCGGGGACCGGCGGGAGCTCGACCTGCGGGGGGGAGGCTTGAGGCGTAGGTTTGTTTGGCAGGTTGCACCCGGACGCGAGATCGAAATCGAGGTCGTTCGGTTTGTCTCATGCGCCGAAAAAGGCGTGTTCGCCATGTCTTACACGGCCACGCCCAGGGGATTTTCGCCGGAGTTGCTGTTCGTATCAACGATCGATGCCGATTTTGCGCCGTCCGCTCCATCGAGCGACCCCCGCGCCGGAGGCGGACTCGCGGGGTTTGAGATGACCGCCGTCGAGCAACACTGCGAGGATACCCGGCTGCTTCTTATTGAGAAGACCAAGACAAGCCAGCTCGCATTCGCCTGTGCCGTCGACCACGCAATTTTGGGCGCGGCGGAAGTTTCATTCGGCACGGACGAAAAACCAAGACAGGTCGCATCCCAAGTCGCGGTCAAGCCACCGGAGGGCGGGCCGACTACCATAACCAAATTCGTAGTCTATGGATTTGGCTCTTCCGGCAGCGACGAAAGCATTGCCTCGATCCGGCAGTCTGTCTTGACGACTTTGTCCAAAACCAAAGACCGGGGCTACAGGGCCTTGCAAGCCGAACACGCCAGCGCCTTCGAATCCCGCTGGGCGAGCGCCGACATAAAGGTGAGCGGACATGCGGCAGACCAGGCAAGTCTGCGCTTCAACATTTTCCACCTGCTTCAAGCGCTGACTGCCGACAGCTCCGTCAGCATCCCGGCCAAGGGACTCACCGGCGACGGCTACTGCGGGCACTATTTCTGGGACGCCGAGATCTTCATGCTGCCGTTCTTTCTCTATACCGACCCGCAAGGGGCGCGACGGCTGCTCGAATTCCGTTTTCATACGCTGAACCGCGCACGCGAGAGGGCCCGCGAATTAGGATACAAGTCGGGCGCGCTCTATCCATGGCGTACGATTGGCGGCGGCGAAAGCTCCTCTTTCTTTCCTGCCAGCACCGCGCAGTATCACATCAATGCGGGCGTCGCCTACGCCATCAAGAGCTACATGGATGCAACCGACGACGTTGACTTCCTGGCCGATTTCGGCGCCGAGATCGTCTTCGAGACAGCGAGAATCTGGGCAAGCATCGGCAACTACGTGCCGCATAAGGGCGGGCTGTTCTGCATCAACGAGGTTACCGGGCCGGACGAATACACGGCCATGGTCAATAACAATCTCTACACCAACGCGATGGCGCAAATGCATCTGCGCTATGCCAACGCGATCGCGGCGGACCTCGGCCGGGACCATCCGGACGTCTACCGGCACGTCGCCGACAAGATCGGATTGGAGACGAGCGAATTGGAATTCTGGCGCAACGCTGCCGAACAGATGTACCTGCCCTATGACGAAGAGCTCGGGATCCACCCCCAGGACGATAGTTTTCTGGATAAGGCGGTGTGGGACTTCACCAACACGCCCAAGGAAGACTACCCGCTGCTGCTCCACTACCACCCCCTGGTGATCTACCGGCATCAGGTTTGCAAGCAGGCGGATGTGATGCTGGCGATGCTGTTGCTTGGCGATCGATTTTCCGTCGACGCAAAGCGAAGGAACTTTGTGTATTACGAGCCCATCACCACGCATGATTCGGCGCTCTCGGCGCCGGTTTACAGCATCATCGCCAGCGAGATCGATGAGCCGGCACACGCGTATGAGTGCTTCCAGGAGGTCCTGCGTGTCGATCTCGACAATCTGCACGGAAATACGGGCCAGGGCCTGCACATGGCGGCGCTGGCCGGCAGCTGGAGTTGCGTCGTTTTCGGCTTTGCGGGCATGCGGGCCTACAATGGCCGGCTCTCGTTCCGACCAAGACTGCCAGACGCCTGGGACGGCTGCGAATTCATGGTCGCGTTCAAGGGCCGGCGAATCAAGGTCACGATGTCGAAGGCCGAAACCGCGTATGAACTGGTCTCCGGCGAACCGCTCGAAATCTCGCATTGCGGTCGGGGCCTCACCCTCGATCGCGGCGCATCAAAGATCTGCCGATCTCGGACCCCAAAAGGGCTGTCACGCCTTTGACGACGCACGAACAACCAACTCGATCGGAATCGTCGCGGAATCGGGCCGCGCGCCAGCCAGAATGTCGATGATCCTCTCGGCCAGGAGCTTACCGCCCAAGACGGTGTCCTGTCTGATCGTGGTCAGCGGCGGCTTGAAATAGGCCGACGACGAGATATCGTCATAGCCGGTCACGACCAGCTGTTCCGGCACAGCGATTCCCATCTCCGCCGCCGCCGCCAAGGCGCCCATGGCCACAGCATCGCTTGAGGCGACGATGCCGTCGATTTCGGGATTATGCTGGAGCGCCTCTTTAGTGGAGACCAGACCGGACTGCGTGTCGAAATGCGCATAGGCGGGCTTCGCAGCCTCTTCCGCTGCCTGCTCTCCGATCGCCGTTTTGAAGCCGCGGTACCGCATGGCGATTTCGGGATGCGAGATATCGCCCAGAAAGATCAGCCGCCGCGCACCACGCTCGATCAGATGCGCGGTCGCCAGATATCCGCCCTGCGCGTTGTCACCACCGACGGTGCAATAAGGCTGGTCCGGCGCGACCGCTCCCCAGGCCACGATCGGCGCGCCCGCGGCGGCAAGGCTCCGCAACGGGCGATCGTCCGTACCCTGGCCGATCACGATGAGACCATCCGCCTTTCGCGATTCGAGAAAGGCCTCGCTGCGCCGAACATTGTCCTGAAGCGCGGTTGACAACAGGAGGTCGTAGCCGTGCTCGCCGAGCGCGTCCGCGATGTTGCCAAGCAAGTCGAAGAAGAAGGGGTCGGAGAGCCTTTGGCCGCTCTCCGGGCCGGACGCCCAAACGACCGCGACGGTCATGGTCCGACGCAGCCGCAGGTTCCTCGCATTCGCGTTGATCTGGTAGTTGTGCTTTCGGGCGACCTCCAGGACGCGTTCGCGGGTCTCTTTCTTGACAAGCGGACTTTCGTTCATGACACGCGAGACCGTCGGCTGAGAGACCCCAGCCAGCCGGGCGATATCGGCGATCGTCACCTTGCGATTCCGGGCTCGCGTCATCTGATTCCCATAGCCGTTCTGCTTGAACGCGTTTGTCGCATTAACCAGCAAGCTTATCACAATATTTCGCTGATGATATCGATTTCATTTTATATTGAAATCGATTTCAAACCGGTGTAATGTGAAATTGCCGGCGAAGAGGGCCGGCAAACGATGCGTGCAACCGGCAAGGTGGGGACAGACGACCCACGGCCCGACAGCGCGGCGAGAATTTGGGGATCACAAGCATTGGGAGGAACCAAGATGAAACTGCAACGTTTCAGCATCACGAACAGGCTCTTACTGACGACGGCAGCAACGGCGATCCTGTCCGCTCCGGCTCCCACCAGTGCGCAAGATCAAGACGCCGAGACGGGCGATGACCTGCTTCTCGAACAAATCGTCGTCACCGGCCGCGCCGGCGCAGGAATTCGCAAGCTCGACGCCAGCTATTCCATCTCCTCTCTGAACAGTGAACAGATCGACCGATTCTCGCCCAAGAGTACGGCGGACCTTTTCAAGTCGGTGCCTGGCGTATGGGCCGAATCCTCAGGCGGCGAGAGCGGCGCCAATATCTTCTTCCGCGGCTTTCCCACCGGCGGCGACGCCGACTTCGTGACGGTTCAGCTCAACAGCTCTCCCATCTTCCCGCCGTCGACGCTGTCTTTCCTGGAAAACTCCACCCTATTCCGCATCGACCAAACCGTGTCCCGGGTCGAGGCGGTTCGCGGCGGCCCCAACCCGGTCGTCTCCAACGGCCAGCCCGGCCTGACCGTCAACTTCATCGAGAAGACCGGCGGGCCCGAGTTCGAGGGGCTGGTCAAGATCACCGGATCCGATTTCGGCGAGCGCCGCGCCGATGTTCAGGTCAGCGGACCGCTGGACGACGATCTGTTTTTCAGCATCGGCGGCTTTTATCGCGCATCCGACGGCATTCGCGATGCCGAGTACACCTCCGAGCGTGGCGGCCAGATCAGCGCCAACCTGGTCAAGGAGTTCGACCGGGGCCGCGTCATGGTCTACGGCCGCTATCTGGACGACAACAACGCCTGGCTGCTGCCGATCCCGGTGATTCAGAACCAGGACGGCAGCCTCGACGACTTCCCGGGCTTCGATGCCGGCACCGGCACCTATCACAGCGACGATATCCGCCTGGCCGTTCTGCAAATCGCGCCGGGCGACGGGCTCGGCGGTCCGGTCGAGCTGTCGCGCTCGGCCGACGAGGGGCGCGGACCCAAGCTCTTCATGATCGGCGCCACGATCGATTTTGACATCGGCGGTGGCTGGGAGATCAGAAACCGGTTCAACTATCTGAACGGCGACGCCAATACGATCGGCGGCTTCGTGCCCAACGGCATTCCGCTGACCGCGGCTGACTTCCTGGCGGGCCAGATCGCCACGGCCAACGACGGCGGACCGATCGAGGCCGCCGCCGGCGCCCCGGCAACCACCGGAGCATTTACCTTTACATCGACCGGCGAGGCGCTGACCGACCTGTCGACACAGGTGATGAGCGTCGGCTGGTGGTCGGTCGAGAAGGAACTCCAGTCCTTCACCAACGATTTCAGCGTCAGCAAGGAGATCGCCGAAAACAACACCGTCACCGTCGGCTTCTACTACGCCGACTATTCATCCATGGACCTGTGGTATCTGGGAAACGCCCAACTGCTCACCGCCGAGGCCAACGGGCGGCGTGTCGACCTCATGCTGGATAACGGCGTGGCCGTGTCGCGCGACGGCTTCATCGGCGCCCCGTTCTTTGACGTGAACGCCTCCTATAACGGACAAAACTTCGCCGCCTATCTTACCGACGAATGGCAGGTCACCGACCGGATTCGCATCGATGGCGGTATCCGGGTCGAGAATTACGTGGTCGACGCCACCCTCGAAAACGTCACCTTCGGAGTCGATCTCGACGGCGATCCGACGACCCTGCACAACAACAGCGCCGCGATCCTGAACGGCACCTTCCGCGATATCGACTTCGACGAGACCGAGATCGCCTGGACCATCGGCATCAACTTCGACATCGGCGACAACGCCGGCGTTTTCGCCCGCATCAACGATGGCTCGCGCTTCCCGTTCTTCGACAATCTGCGCGACGGCGTGACCAACATTCAGGACATCCTGCAGATCGAGGCCGGCGTGAAGGCCAATACCGACATCGTCGATGTGTTCGCAACCTTCTACTACAACGACTTCACCGGCCTGCCCTTCCAGGCCTTTATCGACGGCATGGAGGTCACCGATATCGGCGATTCGCGGACCTACGGCGTCGAGATCGAGGCGGTCACCGAACGCTTCAACGGATTCCAGCTGGCCGCAACGCTGACCTGGCAGGACGCCCAGTTCACACAGTTGTTCGACAGCCAGGGCACCGATCTCACCGGCAACGATATTCAACGCCAGCCGGCCTTGCAGTTCCGCCTCACGCCAAGCTTCGAAACCGACACCTCGTTCGGCAATTTCGATGGCACATTCATCGTTTATGGCACGATCTCGTATGTCGGCGACCGGTTCTCTGATATCCAGAACCTGCAATCGCTGCCGTCCTACACCAAGTTCGACGCCGGCATCGTGCTTACGCTCAACGAGCGCATGACCTTCCAGATCGTCGGCGATAACCTGACCGACAAGATTGGGCTGACGGAAGGCAATCCGCGGGCGATCGGGTCAACGGCGCCAAGCGGCGTCATCCTCGCCCGCCCGATACTGGGGCGCACCTTCAAGTTCAGCTTCCAGTACAACTTCTTTACCTAGAACCTCCCTAGGGAAGCAGGCGCGACTCCTCTTTTTCGCGCCTGCTTCCACATTTTTCCCGGCCGTCAGGGACCGGCCCAACTACACGGCCGGCGGTGACCATGTATGGGGGAATCTTAAGTTCAATGAACGCAAATTCGGATGCCGCAGCGGCTTAGGGCGTTCCATGGCTTCCCGCGGGCCGAATACGCAGGATTCCGCGCCCTTCGCTACTGGTTTTCTACGATCCCGTTACGGACCGCCCTGCCCGGGCTTATGCCGGGCACGAGGGCGCCGTCCCGCACGACGAAGGTACCGCCGACCATCACATGGTCGATTCCATCCGAGGGCTGCATGGGGTCGTCGAACGTGGCGCGGTCGATCACCCGCGCCGGATCAAAGACCGTGATATCGGCATCCGCGCCGACTTTTATGCGGCCCTTCGCGGCCATTGCCGGCACGAACCGCTCCAGCCTTCGCGCGGGCATGATCGTCATTTTGCGCAGCGCCGCCATAAGGCTCAGCGCGCCCTCCTCGCGGACATAGCGGCCGAGCACGCGGGCGAAGGTGCCGGCGCCCCGCGGGTGCTCGTTTCCCGTAATCCAGGGGATTCCGTCCGATGCGATGGAGACGGCGGGATGCGCCACCGCGTAGCGCACAATATCTTCCGGGATCACATGCAGGATGACCCAGCCGCCGGGCTGCTCTTTGCGATAGCGCCTGAAGGTTGCCTCGGTCAGGCGCTCGCCCGTCGCCGTCCACACCAGAGCGTCGTAGTCGACCCCGAACGCGGCCCGCCAGCCGTCGTCGAACAGCGCCGCGCCGATGGTCGTGCTGCCCGCCGTGTAGGGATAGACCTCGGTGGTTACATCGATGCCCCGCGCGCGGGCGTTTTCGATCATGTCGATGATGACCGGCGCGTCGCGCAGCCCGGTACTCGTAACATGTACGATCTGCAGCGGCGCGCCGGTAACGGACGCGTTGGCGATCGCTTCCTGGGCAACCGCAATAGGAACTCCAGGCGCGCTGTCGGGCGGACGCCTGCGCACATGCACGAAGACGGGCGCCCCATGGGCGGCCGCGAGTTTGAACACGTCATAGATCTCTTTTCGCCCCGCGCCGGGCGTGTATTCGATGCCGAGCCCGATGCCGAGCCCGCCCTGCCTGAGCCCCTCTTCGAAAAGCCCGAGCATCGTGGCGGCTTCTTTATCGGACAGCGGCTCGTGGTATGCGGTCGCCGGTTTTCGCCGATAGACCCGCTCATTCGCCTCCGCCCCCAGGTCGGCGGCCATCAGATCGCCGCACGGAAGATCGAATTTGATCTTGATGCGGATACAGATGTGATTGACCGTGGCGCCGTAGTTGATCAGCGCCTTCCCTTCACGGCGTGCATAGAAGTCCGCAACGGGATAGGCGCCGCTCTCCATTTCCAGGGCCGTCGTAACACCGTCTCGCGCCTGCAAATCCTGCGCCCGCCGGTGTTGGCCGTGCGCATGCAGGTCGATAAATCCCGGCGCCACCACGAGCCCCGAGACGTCGACGGTCTCCCGCCCTTCCAGCGGCCCTTCCGAGATCGCCGCGATCATGCCATTCGCTATGCCGACGTGGCGGACCGCATCGAGCCCGCTCTCGGGATCCATCACCCGGCCGCCCTCGAGAACCAGATCATAGGGCTGCGCCAGCGCGGTGGCCGGGCCGGCGATCTGAAGCGCCGAGGTCAAGAGTGCGGCGATCGAAAGGATAGACTTTATCATTGGACGGACTCCCTGCTTAACGCCGGAGGACTAAAGTCCGAGCCGGCCGCAAATGCAAGCCGCCAGGCTCAAAGGCTGAGTGCACATCCTGTTATTGCCGTTCGAAGCCAACACATGACGCAGCGATGCTGCTCTCTCCCTCCAAATAAGGTAAAGCCTGGGAATCAGGCCGGAAAACGGACGCGGCCTGGTTCGGATGGCATCCGAAAAAGACGGTTGAACAGCGAGAAAGATTAAGTCTGAGCTTAATTCTACTATAGATTCTGTTTAGTGGCTCGACCGATCCTCAACGCATATAGCTTGCTGTATATCGAACGTGAATATGAGTAGATACCGCTATGCATATAGTCCTACTCCGAGCGCTGTGGCTTGCCATCCTGGTCGCCGGCACCCTACCCGGCGCCGCTCTCGCGGCCGGATTGGACCGGTCTTTCTTTGCCCGTGTCGACCGCGGTCTGGAAGGCGGTCTCGAAATCTTCAATGCGCCGGGCCTCAGCGTGGCGATCGTCGAAGGCGACGAGGTCGTCTACGCCAAGGGGTTCGGTTTCGCCAACAAGTCGAACGGAATCCCGGCTGATGCGGATACCCTCTACTATATCGGATCGACGACCAAAGCCCTGACCGCCACACTGGCCATGATCCTGCGCGATCAAGGCATTGTGGCGCTCGACGCACCGGTGCAGGATTACCTGCCCGCAAGCACCCGCGTACCGCGGCCCACAGGACAATCCCCGATCACCCTGCGCCATCTTCTCTCGCATACCGCGGGATTGCCGAAAGACCCGCCCAATCGCAAAAACCTGAAGATCGAGGGACCGATCGATCCCGCTGTCTGGGACGTTTACAATATCCCCGATCTGTACGAAGCGCTCGCCACCACCGAACTTGAAAGCGCGGTCGGCGAAACATGGAGATATTCCAATATGGGCATGGGCCTCGCCGGGCATGTGTTGGAACGCGCCGCCGGCAAACCTTACGAGGCGCTTTTAAAGGAACATATCCTGGAGCCTCTGGGCATGAGCGATACCGCGATCACCCTGGATGAAGGCCAGGTGCGGCGGCTGGCGGCGTTTTATTGGGACGCCGAAGGCAACAGGACCGAGCAGCCGCGGGCGCGGTTTGGCGAGGTCGCCGCAATGGGCGGCGTCACCTCCTCGGTGCGCGACATGGCGAAATTCGCCATCCTGC
>JAKSBY010000532.1 GCA_022360855.1 Sphingomonadales bacterium
GCCCTGGTGGAAGATCAGCGCCGGCCGGCCGCGACTGGCGAATTTCTCCACCCGGCCGACCAGGATGACGTGGTCGCCCCCCGGATGGCTGGCTTCGCTGGCGCAGTCGAAATAGGCCGCGCAGCCGGTGAGAACGGGCACCCCGCCGGTCACGCTGCGATGCTCGACGGCGGTGAACTTGTTCTCGGTCTGGCCGGCGAAATGCAGCGCAAGCGCTTCCTGATTGGCGGCGAGGACCGAGATTGAAAACCTATTGGCGGCGCGGAAAACTTCGACTGCGTCGGAGATCTTCGCGAGCGACCAAAGGATCAGGGGCGGCTCCAGGCTTACCGAGGCGAAGCTGTTGATGGTCAGGCCGATCTTCTCGCCCGATGGCGCAACCGTCGCGGCCACGGCTACGCCGGTCGCATATTCGCCAAGCACATTGCGGAACTGCCGCTTGTCCGCATCGACCCGGCTTTCGTCGCCGGGCATAAATGAGAAGATGTCGTAATCGTTCATGTTACGTCCGGCTCAGCGCCCCGCCTGTGTGCCGTTCAAGGTCCTGTCCAAAAACAGCGCGGAAACCGCATCCATATAGTCGCGGTTGGACTTGCGCTCGAATCCATGCCCCTCGTTCAAGGCCAAGACGTACCATACCTGGCTGCCGTTACGGCGTACCTTTTTGACGATCTCCTCGGATTCGCTGAGCGGCACCCGCGGGTCGTTGCGGCCCTGGAAAACCAGGAGCGGCCGGCGGATTTCCTTGGCGTTGGTGATCGGCGAGATCTCATAGAGAAACTCGCGCATCAGCCGATTGCGCTCGTCGCCATATTCGACCCGCCTCAAGTCCTGCCTGTAGGGCTTGGTATGGCGCAGGAAGTTCACGAAATTGGAGATTCCGGAGCTGTTGATTCCCGCGGCGACCCGATCCCCGAACTTGGTCAGGCCGGCGAGCACCATGTAGCCGCCATAGGAGCCGCCGACCAACGCGATCCGGCTCGCGTCCAGATCCGTCTCGCCGGCGATCCAGTCCAAGAGCGCGCCGATGTCCGACACCGCATCCTCGCGGCGGAACGCATCGTCTAAAGCGAGGTAGGATTTGCCGTAACCCGAGGAGCCGCGCACATTGGGCGCGATCACGGCAAGCCCGAGCTCCTTGACCCAGAACTGGAACTGCGGCGAATAGCGCGGGACGTACTGGCTTTCCGGCCCGCCATGGATGTGGATGACCACCGGATGCGGCCCCTCTGTTTTCGGCTTGTAGACAAAGGCCGGGATCTGCCGGCGGCCCGTCTCTTTGAAGTCGCCCGTCTCCTTGAAGTCGAATGTCGGGTAGTGGATCAGTTCCGGCGCCACGAAATCGGCCCGGTCGAGCCCGCCGACCTCGCTATCGGTCCAGGCTTCGAAGGTCCCATCGGCCAATGAGTAGGCAAAGACGTCGCCGGGCGCCGTGGCGCGGCTCACCGTGACGGCGACTTGGCTGCCGTCCGGACTGAAACGCGCATTGGTGAGCACGCCGATGGGAACGTCGGGCGCCGGCAGCGGCGCGCCGGTGCTCTCCCTCAGATGCAGCCGAAACAGCCCGCCTTCGTTGACGATAAAGGCGAGGGTCTGGCCGTCCGGCGAAAGATCGAAGCTGGCAACGCCCCAAGGAATGTCGGCGGTCAGCACCTCCATCGTGCCGGTCTCCAAATCGAGCCGGCGCAGGGTGCGGAACTCGCTGCCTTCGTCGGAGGTCAGGAACAGTGCGCGGCCGTCGGGCGAGAATATGGCGTTGCCGTAGGAGATGCTGTCGGTGGATGGCAAGATGTCCTGCGCCTGCCCGCTATCCAGATCGATCAGCAGGAAATGGTTTTCCGTGACCGAAACGAATTGTGCGATCAGCAGCTTGCTGTCGTCGGGCGTGAAGGCGACCGGCAGCCAGTAGCTGGCGCCTTCGTAGATGAGCCGCGTCGTCTCCGGGCCTTCGGGCGAGACGATGTAAACGTCCCAGTCCCGCCCGTTGCGCCGGTTGGACTGAAAGGCGATCCATTCGCCGGAATGCGACCACAGAACCGAGCCGCTGCGCGAGGTGCCGTCGGTCAGGCGCCGCGCCTGGCCCGTCGACTCGTCAAAGAAATAAATCTGGAAATTCTCGCCGCCGCCGACATCGCGCGTGAACGCAAATCCTCTATGCGGCCCGGCCCGCGGCGCCCGCGCGAAGTAAACCGGCTCGTTATAGAAGGTGATCTGCCGCCGCGCGCCGCGCGGCTCGGTGACTTTGTGGATTTGCGTGGTTTCGCCGAAGCGAGTGGA
>JAKSBY010000076.1 GCA_022360855.1 Sphingomonadales bacterium
TCAGCGCTCGGCGGCGATGCCGCGTGCCGCGAGCATTTTGATGACGCTGTCCGGGCCCACCAGATGGCCGGCACCGACGGCGACGAAATGCACGCCGGGGGTGGCCAGCAGGGCCTCGATGCGCGGCACCCAGCGGCGGTTGCGCTCGACCAGCAACGTCTCGTAGACCTCCGGCACGCCGGCCATCGACGCGACCATGAGGCGGTTCAGCGCCGCCTCGTCGCCGCCGAGCCAGGCCGCGGAGAGCTCGTCGAACAGTCGGGGCAGTTCGTCGAGCTGGCGCAGCGTGTCGTCGACAAAGGCCTGCTCGGTTTCCGGCGGGTTCTCGGCCAGGAAGCGAATCTGCTCTTCTGCGGTCTCCAGGCCGGAAACCGGCAGCTCTCTGAGGCCGGCATGGCGGAGCAGCGTGGCTTCGACGCCCTGTTCCGGATCGAAGCCCTGGGCGAGCGCGAATTGCAGCGAGACGGTAAGCGTCGCCAGCCAGGGGCGCATATTGGCGATGACCTGTTCCGGCACGCCGCTGTCGGCGGCGACGGCGATGAGTTCCCGGTAGGAAGCTTCGGAGATGTGGTTTTTCAGGGCGTCGGTCGGCCCGTAAAGCCCATAACGGTGCACCAGTGGGCCGATGACGGCGGGCGCCTGCTGATCGGGGCCGAGTTCCAGGGTCAAGCTGGTCGCATCCTCGAAGGCGGCCTGAACCTGGCCGCCATACCAGGGCTCGCCGCCCTTCAGAAGGTGAAAGCTGCCGAAGAGATAGACCGTGCCTTCCGGGCCCTCGATCTTCCAGAGCGCCGGGCCGGCCGCATCGCGCGCCACGGCGGCGAAGGACAGCAGGAGCGCGAAAAACGCGATGAAGACGAAACGCAAGGGGGCGGCGGCAGCCGATCTGGACATGTGGGAGAGCTCCGGGGACTTGTTCCGAGACGCCATATTGGCCGGCGGCATGCGGCAAAACAATGGCAAAGCCGGCGATTTCGCCATGATTCGGCGCTTGCACTCGGCCAAGCGCGCCGTTATAAGGCCCCGTTCGAACCGGCGGGCCGGCCTGAAGGGCATGCCGTGTCTGCCGCGAAGCACTCCGCAAGACTAGATTTAAGAGGATGCAAATGCCCAAGATGAAGACCAAATCCGGCGCGAAAAAGCGTTTCCGCCTGACCGCGTCAGGCAAGGTCCGATCCGGCCAGGCCGGCAAGCAGCACGGCATGATCAAACGGACCAACAAGCAAATCCGCAACCAGCGTGGAACGACGGTGCTGTCCAGCCAGGACGCCAAGACCGTCAAGAAGTTCCTGCCCTACGGTTAAGGAGAACGCATCATGTCGCGCGTCAAACGGGGCGTCACCTCGCACGCCCGCCACAAAAAGGTTCTCGAGCAGGCCAAGGGCTTCCGCGGCCGCCGCAAGAACACCATCCGTGTCGCCAAGCAGGCGGTCGACAAGAGCCTGCAATACGCCTATCGCGACCGGCGCCGGCGCAAGCGCACCTTCCGCGCCCTTTGGATCCAGCGCATCAACGCGGCCGCGCGCCTGCACGGGCTGACCTACGGCCGATTTATGCACGGCCTCAAGCTGGCCGAGATCGACATCGATCGCAAGATCCTCGCCGATCTCGCCGTGCATGAGGCCGAAACCTTCAAGACGCTGGTCGAACAGGCCCAGGGCGCGCTCGAGAAACAGTCGGCTTAATCCCCGCCACTCAATCGCTGCGCTGAAGAACAAGGGCTTGGACCACCAGGCCCTTTTCTGTATCAGACGCACAAAGCGAGCGAACATATGAGCGACATCAGCGATTTGACTGCCCTGGAGAGCGAACTGGCCGCGGCCATAGGTCAGGCCGCCGACCTGGACGCGCTCGAGGATCTGCGCGTACGCGCCCTCGGCAAAAAGGGCCGCGTGACCGAGCTCCTGAAGGGCCTTGGGCGCATGACGCCCGAGGAGCGCCAGGAGATGGGCCCCAGGCTCAACGGGCTCAAGGGCCGCATCGCAGACGAGATTGCCGCGCGCAAAGCCGCACTCGAAGACGCCGCGCTGGAAGCGCGCCTTCAGGGCGAGCGCATCGACCTCACTCTGCCGGCGCCGGACCGGCCGGCGGGCAGCATTCACCCGGTCTCGCAGGTGATGGACGAGCTGGCCGAGATCTTCGCCGATATGGGCTTCGCCATCGCCGAGGGCCCCGACATCGAGGACGATTTCCATAACTTCACGGCGCTCAATATCCCGCCCGAGCACCCGGCGCGGCAGATGCACGATACCTTCTATCTGGAGGCACCGGACGGCGCCGCGCCCAAGCTTTTGCGCACGCATACCTCGCCGGTGCAGATCCGCACCATGATGACCCAGCCGCCGCCCTTGCGGATCATCGCGCCGGGGCGCACCTATCGCTCGGATTCGGATGCCACCCACACGCCGATGTTCCATCAGGTGGAAGGGCTGGTGATCGACGAGACCACCCATATGGGCCACCTCAAAGGTACGCTGGAAGCCTTCGTCAAGGCGTTCTTCGAGAAAGACGACGTCGCCATGCGCTTCCGTCCCAGCTACTTCCCCTTCACCGAGCCGTCCGCCGAGCTCGACATTCGCTGTTCCTTCGCGGGCGGCCGGGTGACCATCGGCGAAGGTGACCGGTGGCTGGAGATTCTCGGCTGCGGCATGGTGCATCCCAACGTGCTCACCGCCTGCAACCTGGACCCGGAGGTCTATCAGGGCTTTGCCTGGGGCTGCGGCATCGACCGGCTGGCCATGCTGAAATACGGCATGACCGATCTGCGCGCCTTTTTCGACAGCGACCTCAGATGGCTGCGCCACTACGGCTTTTCCGCCTTCGACGTGCCGGGCCTGGCCGGGGGGCTGAGCTCATGAAGTTCACGCTGAACTGGCTGAAAGAGCATCTGGAAACCGACGCCACGCTGGAGCAGGTCACCGACACGCTGACCGCCATCGGCCTGGAGGTCGAGGAGGTCAGCGATCCGGCGGAAGACCTCAAGGCCTTCACGGTGGGTCACGTGGTTAAGGCGGAGCAGCACCCGAACGCGGACCGGCTTACCGTCTGCCACGTCGATACCGGGTCGGCGGTGGTGCAGGTGGTGTGCGGCGCGCCGAATGCGCGGGCCGGCATGAAGGGCGTGTTCGCGCCCGAGGGCACGCATATTCCCGGCACCGGGCTCGACCTCAAGGCGACCAAGATCCGCGGCGTGGACTCCCACGGCATGCTGTGTTCCGAACGCGAGATGATGCTTTCCGACGAGCATGACGGCATCATCGAATTGGCCGAAGACGCGCCCATCGGCGCGCCCTTCGCCGCCGTCGCCGGGCTCGACGATCCGGTCATCGAGGTCGCCATCACGCCGAACCGGCAGGACTGCCTCGGCGTTTCCGGCATCGCCCGCGATCTCGCCGCCGCCGGCCTCGGCACGGTGAAGACGCCGGCGCCTGCGGCAATTCCCGGTAAGTTCGAGAGCGCCGTTACCGTCTCGCTGGATTTCCCCGACGATGCCGCCAATGCCTGCCCGGTCTTTGCCGGGCGTCTGATCAA
>JAKSBY010000676.1 GCA_022360855.1 Sphingomonadales bacterium
TGAGCGGACGGCCATCTCCCGCCCGTCGGAAAACCGCACGGTCCCGCCGTCGTCCGTCTGCTCCGCCACCATAACTTCCCGAGCGCCATCAAGGCTCACAACCCTGTCCTCGGCACCTGCCGCCCCCGCCTCGCGGCCACGCTCCAGGGTGTCCAGGAACGCCGCGACAGCGACCAGCCGGTCCCGGAGCTCGTCGGACAGAGGCGCGCCGGAAAACCCGTCCGGATACTCCTCGGCAATAAACGCCGTGGTCAGCTCGCCGGCCTGAAAGCGCGGATGGCGCATGACCGCCGCGAGGAAAGGAATGTTGTGGGCAATGCCGCGGATGTAATAGCCGTCGAGCGCGGCCTGCATGGCGGTAATGGCGGAATCGCGGTCCGGGCCGCAGGTGACCAGCTTGGCGATCATGGGGTCGTAGAACATGGTGATCTCGGCACCCTCGTGGACGCCGGTGTCGATGCGCACCGTGTCGGTCTCTTCAGGCGGGCGGTAGCGGATCAGCCGGCCGATGGAGGGCAGGAAGCCGCGATAGGGGTCCTCCGCGTAGACCCGCGATTCCATGGCCCAGCCGGTGAGCGTCACGTCTTTCTGGCCGAACGCCAGCTTCTCTCCGGCGGCGACGCGGATCATCTGCTCCACCAGATCGACGCCCGTGATCATCTCGGTCACCGGGTGTTCCACCTGCAGCCGGGTATTCATCTCCAGGAAGTAGAAATTCTTGTCCTTGTCGACGATAAACTCGACCGTGCCCGCCGAGCGGTAGTCGACGGCCTTGGCGAGGGCGACAGCCTGCTCGCCCATGGCCTTGCGGGTCTTGGCGTCGATAAATGGGCTCGGCGCCTCTTCGATCACCTTCTGATGGCGGCGCTGGATGGAGCACTCGCGCTCGCCGAGATAGAGCGTCGTGCCGTGCGCATCGGCCAGCACCTGGATCTCGATATGGCGCGGTTCCTCGACGAACTTCTCGATAAACACCCGGTCGTCGGCGAAGGAGGACTTGGCCTCGGACTTGGCGGCGCGGAAGCCCTCGGCCACCTCGTCGTCGGAGGCGGCGATGCGCATGCCCTTGCCGCCGCCGCCGGCCGAGGCCTTGATCATGACCGGATAGCCGATATCGCGCGCGATGCCGACCGCCTCTTCCGGCGTGTCGATGATACCGATGTGGCCGGGGACCGTATTGACCTTGGCGTCGGCCGCCAGCTTCTTGGATTCGATCTTGTCGCCCATGGCGGCGATCGCGCGCGTGCCCGGGCCGATGAAGACGAGCCCGGCGGCCTCCACCGCCTCCACGAACTCGGCGCGCTCGGAGAGGAAGCCGAAGCCCGGATGGATCGCCTCGGCGCCGGTCTCCCTGGCCGCAGCTAAAATCTTGTCCGCCAGGAGATAGCTCTCGGCCGCCGGCGGCGGGCCGAGAAACACCGCCTCGTCGGCCATCTCGACATGCAAGGCGTCGGCATCGGCCTCGGAATAGACGGCGACGGTGGGGATGCCCATCTTGCGGCAGGTTTTTATGACGCGGCAGGCGATTTCGCCACGATTGGCGATCAGGATCTTTTTGAACATGTGTATTAAATGCCCCGGCGGTTCCGCTGGCCGCCGAAAATAGCGGCATCGGGCGCGCGAGGGAAGGCCCGTGGTCGGACGGCGCGGCCGCGAACCGCGGCAACCTAGCCCGCGAGGCGCTCTGCCAGCTTCTGGCCGAAGGTGGAACCGCTCAGGCCGGCCCAGACCAGCGCCTTCTCGATCTCGGGGCCGCCAAGGAAATCGAAAAGGCTGACGTCGATTTCTTCGCACTCGAGCGATACGGTCAGACGCTCGCCCACGCTTGCCGGCCCGGCCCCGCCGACGCCGATTCTGAACAGGAGCTGGTCGGCCTCGTCGAACCCCGGCTCGAATTCTTCCGATCTGGCAATCGGGATCACGATATCCCAAATGCCGGGCGTGACCAGCGGATCGACGCCGCGGCCCAACCGGTGGCTCAAAGAGCCGCGGTACCAGGCCGCGAGACCGAACTCCGTGGCGGTTTCCGAAATCGCCTTATGCAGGCGCTCCGCTTGGGACAGAGCGAGCGCCGTCGGAGCGGCCCAGTCGCCGATGGCCAGGAGCGTGTCCTCAGTTCCGCCGCCGTTGCCGGCGCCATCGTCGGGCGCTTCCCCATCGTCGCCGGAGCCCTGTCCGGACCCTCCCCCCTGACCTGAGCCCTGGCCGCTGCCGCTTCCCGAACCGCCGGATCCGCTTCCCGAGCCTCCCGAACCGCCGCCGGACCCGCTGCTTGCCCGCGGAAACCGCCCAATGCCCTCAACCTGAAGCCATTCGCCGGCCTGCGGCCGAAATCCGAAGAACAGGAATTCAAGCAGTTCCTTACAACAGTTATCGGCGATGTAGACGTAGTTCTGCTGAAACGTGCTCTTCGGCGTCGTCATATGCCGTTTCAGCTTTTCAGCGCCGCGTTTGTGAATGGATTTGTTCACCGTCTCCTTGAATCTGACCTTGCGGCTGCCGAAGCCAACCGTATGCACGCAATGCAGCCAGGCAAGACATCGCGGCTTGTTGGCAATGGCCTCCAGCGTATCCCCCAGCGCACGGCGCGGCCCGATATCGACGATGTCGGTGATATGAAACGCCGTGATCGTCAGTTTGCAGTTCATGTCGATTTCGAACATGGTGCAGTCGACGACCTGCCAGAACTGGCTGACGCCGTTCGGCACCGGCTGCGGCACGATGTGCTCGATACGGATCGAGTAGGATGGCCGTCCGTCCTGAAGGTGTTTCGGGTTGCCGCCCTGCACCCCTTGTTTCAGTCGGCGAGTCCAGCTCATACGACGCCCCCATTCTTAGATTTGACCAAGACGCCCTACTATACCGGTTTTCAAGGCCAAAATCCGGCCAATCCTTCGGCGTGCGTGTCGATCTACTTCTTGACCCGCCATTCCCGCCGATAGGTGCTGGCAAAGCCGTATTTCTTCTCGGCCGCCGCCTTTTGCTCCGCCAATTCCCGGTCAGTGCTCGCGCGCACCTCGCAACCCTGCAGAAGCGCCTGGCGGCGGACCGGAACAAGCTGAATGATCGGCGTGCCCCTGGCCAGGGTTACGTCGGCCGGCGCCTCGGTCCAGGCGAAAGGAAAGTTTACGGTCGTGTCGAACCGGTCGCAGTCCACCAGCCCGGAGAAGCACCGGAACGGCAGCTCGAAATGGTTCAGGGGGTGCAGAAACAGCACGGAATAGCCTTCCGGCACCTTGATCCGCCAGGGATTGATCCATTTGAGCGGCACCGTCCGCTCGAACGGCGCGGCCGGGGCGCCGATCTGACCGGGATGGTGCTGCTCAATGGGCTGAAACGGCGCGTCCGGCGGCCAACCAGCCTGGATCCCGGTCCCGCTTTCGTCGACCATGAAGCGGACGTCGCAGGCGAGCGGGATGATCCAGCCGAGCGAAAACGCGTCGGTGACCGGCATGCAGGCCTTGACCGTCAAGCCCGGCAGGCCGTGCGGGTCGGGCATGCCCATTTCGCGGTCCAGCGACGTGAACCAGTCCGGCAGGAAACGGTTGGCCGGCTGCGGCGGCGGCAGCCGGTCCTCCACCGCCGGATCGCACAGGAAGGTGATGCGCGGCGCATCGGCCGCCTGGGTCGCCTTCCCGGCCTTCGCGCCATCGTCGGCCAATGCACCCTCCCCCATGGTTGAACGAAGTATGGCGGATACAGCCATTGCCGGGCAAGCGCATTTCGGCGCTTTCGGCCTTTGATCGGGCGGCGCGACCGGCGTAGACTGAGGTGTTTTCGCTCCTCGGGATGGACATGGAATGAGCGCCCTGAAACGGCTGAGCCAGGATCAGATCGACGAATATTGGCGGAACGGCTTCGTCAATGTCGGCCGGGTGCTGAGCGACGATGAGATCGCCGCCTACAAGGCGCGCGGCCGCGAGGTGGTGCTGGGCGACTACCCGCCCGAGGCCGAAAACCGCGTGATGTGGGACGTGCGCATCGCCAAGGGTCTGGTCGATAAGCCCGAGGACCCTGAGCACGCGATCTGGAAGCTGTTCAACCCGGACCGGTTCGATGCGGCCCTGGGGCGGTTCAAGTTCACGCCCGCGCTGCTCGACGCGGTGGAGGACATCATCGGCCACGACATCATCGCCTTCCTGCTGATGATGATCTGGAAGCCACCGGCGGCCACCGGCATCGAAGCCGTCCACCACTTCCATCAGGACGCGTTCTACTTCCCCTTCGGCCCGCATGACCGGATCCTCGCCGCCTGGGTGCCGCTGGACGATGCCTCGGAGGCCAATGGCGGGCTCACGGTGATCCCGGGCTCGCACCGCTGGGACGTGAAGACCCACAAGCTGCCCGAGGGCGTGGAGAACGCGCTCACCTTCTGCGTCGACGACGTGGCCGACCACCCGGAAGCGGTCTCGCCCGAGGTCAAAGCCGGCGACGCCATCCTGTTCCACTCGCACCTGTTCCACAAGACCGGCGCCAACCGCACGGATGGCCACAGACGCGTGCTCACCATGCACGCGGCAAGCGCGAAATGCGCCATGGAGACGCCCCTGGAGCATGACGAATTCGGCATGTCGCTGGTGCGCGGACAGAGCTACGACGGCTGCCTCAATGTCGGCGACCTCGCCGACCCGGCGGAGGTCGCCATGCGCCGGCCCTCGGCGGAGCAGTACTAGACGCGATCAAGCTCCCTTCGATTGCATCTCGCCCGCACTTTGTGTATAATTCTAGAAATTATACACATTGAGAGACCGATGCGCACCAATATCGAAATCGACGACGAATTGATGGCAAAAGCCATGAAAGCGTCCGGGGAACGGACCAAGCGGGCCACCGTGGAGCGCGGCTTGCAGTTGCTGTTGGAGCTTGATCAACAGCGCTCCGTTCGGCGCTCCCGCGGCGCCCTCAAATGGGAAGGTTCACTCGACGACATGCGGCGCGATTCGTGATCCTGGTCGATTCGTCGGTTTGGATCGACTATTTCAACGGCGCCCAAACGCGCGAGACCGATCTCTTGGATGGCTTCCTGGGTGCTCGGCGCATCATGACCGGGGACCTGATCTACGCGGAAGTGCTTCAGGGCTTCCGCAGCGAACGTCACTGGAACCAGGCAAAATCCGACCTGGACAAGTTCCCCTTCGAACCCATGGTCGGCCGCGACATGGCCATCGCCAGCGCGCGGAACTACCGAAAGCTCAGGGCGGCGGGCATCACCGTCCGCAAGACCATGGACGTCTTGATCGCCACCTTCTGCATCCGCAACGGGCATGACCTGCTCCACGCCGACCGGGACTTCGACGCGATGGCCAGGCCGCTCGGCCTGCGGGTGGTTTAGGGTCCGCTTGTTGACGGGAATCAACGCAGCGTGGCGCGTTGTCGATGATACTTGCCGCCATGCCCAAGGTCATGATCGTCTATTACTCGCGCACCGGCACGACGAGGAAGCTCGCCGAAGCCTTGGCCGGGCGCCTGAACGCGGACGTCGTGGAGATTCGCTGCGACCGCTACAAAGGCGGCATCTTCCGCTATCTCAGGGCCGGCTATGACAGCGTCAAGGGCAACCTGCCACCGATCAAGATGCCCGAGACCGACCTCACGGCCTACGATCTCGTCCTCCTCGGCGCGCCGATCTGGACCAGCTATCCGGCGCTCCCCCTGCGCGCTTTCCTCGCGGCCAAGCCGGACTTGCCCGGGCGCGTCGGGATGTTCCTGACCTCCGGCGGCCATTCCCCGCAGGAAAAAGCGGTTGCCGAAGCCGAGGCGCTGCTGAATGCCCCGCTGGCGGCAACGCTGGCGGTCCAGGAAAAAGACGTCAAAGAGGGGAATTTCTCCGACGCGATGGTGGGGTTTGTGGAGGAGGTGGTGCCCGGCGGCGGGGCTGCCTAAAGCTTGCCGGCCTTTTTGTAGTGGTGGATGACCAATAGAACCGCAACCGCAGCCGCCAGCATCAGACCCATGGTGAGGAAAGCGTCAAACATCTTTCTGATCCTTCTGGTGCAGTGTAGCAAATCCCATAACAAGAAACACTAAGAACAATATAAAACTGAATCCCGTGATTCCAACCTTCAGAGCCGCGTCGACCCCGCTGAACAGACCGCCCAAAACGCCCGTACCCAGGAAGAGCAGCGACAGGTTCAGAAGATAATTGCCGATGTGTTCGCGCATTGATCCCCCATCATTTCTTTAACCTAACCCCCGGCCCGCCGCCGTTTTCGGGCAGGAATTCGATGCCGGCGTCCTCTAGGGCCTTACGCAGCTTCATCAGAGTTTCGCCTAGTGCGTCAGAGCCGTTCTCGTAACGGCTGATGGTGTTCGCCGTGACGCCGGACATTTTTTCCAGGTCACGCACCGTGATTTTCAATGCGCCCCGCGCCATTCTAAGCTGCTCTCGCGTTATCATTTGTACAAATACCAAATAGGTTTGTATATTATGTTGACATACGCCAGTTTTATTGGTACAGTGTACACACGATTTGGGATGCTGCCAATGCAAGCTGACGACGAACCCGTATGCACCAACGACTGCCCGCTCGCGGGCCGGTCCAACAGTGAACTGATCAGGATGGAGGCAACGCTGGCCCGCCTCGTCGATATGTCATACGCGCTCCTAGACCTCGCGGTCGCCGCCCACAAGACGCACCAAGTCTCCAGCCACACCCTCTCATTTCTGTCCGAAGTCCTCCTGCGGGACGCGAAGGAGATACAGGAGTTCTGTTGTGGGGATTGACGGGCAAGCCGCTTGAAAAGAAAGGAAATTGCTTTATCCTTTCTTTTCAAGCGTTCTAAAGAAAGGATCGTTTCTCTGGCCAAGGATACAAAAAAGACAACCAGAGCAGGTGAATTCATCACGACCGCCGTCGGCGGTGAGCACGTAAGAGCGTTCGTTCCCTCACCCTTACCGCCTCAGCCGCCACTCAGGCTCGAACGCCTATATGGGTTAATGGAAGAGGCCAACCGGGCGCTCGGGCGCCTGGATGGCGTCACTTCGGTTCTGCCCGATACACCGCTATTTCTCTATATGTATGTGAGAAAAGAGGCCCTGCTATCCTCCCAGATAGAAGGAACGCAGTCCTCTTTATCCGACCTTTTGCTATTCGAAACGGCGGAGGTGCCCGGAGTGCCACTCGATGACGCTCAAGAAGTCTCAAACTATGTCGTGGCCATGGAACATGGCTTGGAGCGCCTGAGAGACGGCTTTCCGCTGTCCCTTCGCCTAATTCGCGAAATCCATAATGTCCTTTTGCGGAAGGGAAGAGGGAGCAACCAGCAACCCGGCGAGTTTCGTCGCACTCAGAATTGGATCGGAGGAACACGGCCGGGAAATGCCGTTTTTGTCCCACCCCCACCAGACAAGATTATCGATCTTATGGGGCAGCTTGAAAAATTCATACATGAGAAAGAACCAAATATTCCGGTTTTGATAAAGGCTGGCCTGATCCATGTGCAGTTCGAGAGCATTCATCCATTTCTGGATGGCAATGGGCGCGTGGGACGCTTGCTCGTCACTTTCCTACTCTGTGCGGAAGGGGTGCTAAGGGAGCCGATCCTCTATCTCAGCCTTTTCCTCAAGAGCCATCGGCAGCAATACTATGAACTGCTACAGAGAGTCCGTGAAGACGGAGACTGGGAAACCTGGCTAGAGTTCTTTCTCACCGGCGTTTTGGAAACGTCCGAGCAGGCTGCCGAGACCGCAGCGCGAATACTGAAAATCTTTGACGCGGACCGTCGCGCTATCGAACAGCTCGGTCGACCGGCCGCCTCTGCGCTCAGAGTACATCAATATCTGCAATCGCGACCGGTTGTGTCCGTCCCGGTCGCAGCCAAAAAACTGGCACTGTCGGCCCCCACGGTACGCAAGTCGATCATGCATCTTGTCGAACTTGGTATCGTTCGAGAGACATATGTAAAAGGTAGAGCCAGGTTCTATGCCTACCAAGGCTATCTGAGCGTCCTCGACGAGGGGACGGAACCGCTTCCGGCCTAGCGCTCCACTAAAGCGGAATATTGTCGTGCTTCTTCCGGGGGTTTTCGAGCTTCTTGTTGGCCACGATCTTCAGCCCACGCGCGATGCGGCGCCTTGTCGAGTGGGGCGTAGCTCTCACGAGCGCGCTTTCTCACGTGCCGCCTCATAATAGCTGCGCAGGACCGCGTTCATGCGGGTCTGATAACCCTTGCCCTGGGCCTTGAACCACGCCACCACATCGGCGTCCAGGCGCATGGTGAGCTGCTGTTTGGGCGCCTGCGGATGGACGACCCGGGCCGACTTCCAGAAATCCGGGCCGAGGTCAGGGCCTTCCGGCGCGTCCGGGCGGGTCTCGCCCTTCATGCGGGTCAATTCATCCGCCGAGACGCGCGTGATAGTCTCTTTGCTCATGTCTTCCTGCCTTCCA
>JAKSBY010000742.1 GCA_022360855.1 Sphingomonadales bacterium
GCCTGGAGCCAGGGAAACTCAAGCGTGCTGGCAGTTGCATTCTTTTTCATCACCGTCACCCTGTTTCCGCTCGGCATCGGACCCGAACTCACGCTTCTTGGCCGCATCGCCGCCGGGGTGATCTGGGTCGCGCTGCTGCTCTCCACCCTGCTTTCCCTGGACCGCTTGTTCCAGATCGACCTGGAAGACGGCAGCCTGGATCAGCTTATGCTGGCGCCGCTGGTGCCGGAGCTCATGGTGCTCGCAAAAATCCTGGCCCACTGGCTGACCACGGCGCTGCCGCTGGTGCTGGCCGCGCCCTTTCTCGCGCTGCTTCTCAACCTGCAGGCGGCCGGCTACCTGCCGCTGATTTTCTCGCTTTTGATCGGCACGCCCGCCCTGAGCCTGATCGGCGCCATCGGCGCGGCGCTGACGGTGCTGGTCAAGCGCGGCGGCGTGTTGCTCACGCTCATCGTGCTGCCGCTTTTCGTGCCGATCCTGATCTTCGGCGTCGGCGCGGTGGACGCGGCCATTCACGGCAGCCCATGGGGCCCGGCGCTGGTCTGGCTGGCGGTGATCACGCTGGCCGCGCTCGCCCTGGCGCCCGTGGCCACCGCCTGGGCGCTGCGCTACGCATTGGAGTGAGGAACGATTCCTGTGGCCCGGAGACAGATCGTCGCGGTAGTCTTGTCCGGGCCGGTTTCTGAAGCTAGATGACCAGTATGCATCGTTTCGCCAATCCGGCGCGGTTCACGCGCATCGCCGACGCCATCCTGCCCTGGGCCGGCGCGCTTATGGCGTTCGCCTTTGCCGCCGGGCTCTATTTCGCGCTGTTCGCCTCGCCGGCTGACTACCAGCAGGGTGAGACCGTGCGCATCATGTATATACATGTGCCGTCGGCCTGGATGGCCATGCAGACCTATGTGTTCATCGCCGTGATGAGCGCGGTCGCCCTGATCTGGCGCCATCCGCTGGCGGAGATCTCGGCCAAGGCCGCGGCCCCGGTGGGCGCCGCCTTTACCGGGCTGGCGCTGGTTACTGGCATGCTCTGGGGCCAGCCCATGTGGGGCACCTTCTGGGTGTGGGACGCCCGGCTGACCTCGGTACTGATCCTGTTCTTCCTCTATCTCGGCTATATGGCGCTGTGGCGCGCCCTGCCCGATTCCGACCGCGCCGGAAAGGCGGCCGCGATCCTGGCGCTCGTCGGCGCCGTGAATATCCCGGTAATCAAGTTTTCCGTGGACTGGTGGAACACGCTGCA
>JAKSBY010000057.1 GCA_022360855.1 Sphingomonadales bacterium
ACGGCGCCTCCGGCGAGGTGATGCTCGGCGAGGTGGCGACTATCCAGCCGGAACTGGCCGGCGATTTCGCGCATCTGATGGAATGGGCGGATGCGGACCGCAGCATGGGCGTGCGCACCAATGCGGAGACGCCGGCGGATACGCAAACCGCGCGGGAGTTCGGCGCCGAGGGGATCGGGCTTTGCCGCACCGAGCATATGTTCTTCGATGCCGAGCGCATCGCCACCGTACGCCAGATGATCCTGGCCGAGACGTCGGATCAGCGCCGCGCCGCGCTGGACAAGCTGTTGCCCGTGCAGCGCGCGGACTTCGCCGAGATCTTCCGCATCATGGCCGGCCTGCCGGTGACGATCCGCCTCTTGGACCCGCCCTTGCACGAGTTCATGCCGCATGAGGAAGGCGAGTTCGCGGACGTGGCGGCCGGCATGGGGGTCGAGGTCGCGGCGCTGCGCCGCCGGGCCCTGGAGCTCAGGGAACAGAACCCCATGCTCGGGCATCGCGGTTGCCGCCTAGGGGTCAGCTACCCCGAAATCTACGAGATGCAGGCCCGCGCCATCTTCGAGGCGGCGTTGGAGGTCGCGGAGGAGACGAGCCAGGCGGTGCTGCCTGAGGTGATGATCCCGCTGGTCGCCACCAAGGCGGAGCTGACGATGATGCGCGAACGTGTCGAGGCCACGGCCGAGGCCGTGTTCGAAGCTGCGGGCTCCCGGCTGGACTATCTGATCGGCACCATGATCGAGCTACCGCGGGCCGCACTCCGTGCCGCCGAGATCGCCGAGGCGGCCGATTTCTTCTCTTTCGGCACCAACGACCTGACCCAGACCACCATCGGCATCAGCCGCGACGACGCCGGCCGCTTCCTGGACGAATACGTCCACAAGGGCATCTTCGCGGTCGATCCCTTCGTGACCATCGACCAGGAGGGCGTCGGCGAGTTGGTGCGCCTTGGCGCCGAGCGCGGCCGCGCCGCCCGCGCCGGCCTTAAGCTCGGTATCTGCGGCGAGCATGGCGGCGATCCCGCCTCCATCGCCTTCTGCAACGGTCTCGGATTGGACTACGTCTCATGCTCGCCCTACCGCGTCCCCATCGCCCGGCTGGCGTCGGCGCAGGCGGCGCTGAAGGCGAAGGGGTGAGCGTGGCTTTGCCGCTGTCACCCTCACCCTCCCGCTGACGCGGGTCCCTCCGCTCAGGGATGCTTACGCCGTGCCACTGGCACGACGGTCATCCCCTCGCCCCTTCAAGGGAGAGGGCAGTGATCGCAGCCGCGTTGGTCCTCCCTCTCCCCTGGAGGGAGAGGGTTGGGGTGAGGGGGCTTCCGACAAGAAAATGGCCCGGACGGCAAAGCCATCCGGGCCAGTTGAGACGAGGGACAGGGCTTAGTTCAGATAGGCCAGGTGGCGGCGCGGGCCGTGCAGCTCGGTCAGGGTCGGCAGGTCGATGCGGGCGACGGTGCGGGCCATGATGTCGACCGTTTGTGCGCGCAGCTTCTCCAGTTTGGCGTCGCGGTAGGCCGGGTTGTCGCGGCCGAAACGCCGGGCCACCTTCTTCTTCGGGAAATAGCTGGTCTCCACCCAGCCGTAGGGGCTCAGCGCCCGGAGATCGCGGCCGGTGACGAAATCGTCCTTGACCCGGCCGGCATAGCGGTCGGCGAACAGGGTCCGGCCGTCGGCATTCACCCGAATCCGGAAGTCGTAGCGGGCCTCGGCGCGCTCGAACACCTTGGTGTATTGCGCGCTGATCAGCCGCACCCGCGGGTCCGGGTTCTTCCTCAGGCGCTTGGGATATTTGTTGGTCACCTGCTCGGTGCCGCGCTCAAAGACGCCGGTATCGTAGTTGAGCTCGTTGACGCGGATGACGATGTCGGCATCGCGTCGGTGGTTCACGATCTCGACGTGATCGGGCATGGCGTGCGCCGCATAGTCGCGGATGGCATAAGCCAGCTCGCGGTTGCCCCGGGCGCCGATGAACACCGTGACCGTGTTGTAGGCGATGAAGTCGCGATAGATCACCGGATAGTAGGTCTTGACGTAATCGCAGGCGTAGGGCGCGCGATACCAGTCGATCCATTTCAGTGCCCGGCGGAAGGCGCGCGCCTCGCGGCTGCGCGGCCCGGCATATTCGAGATACTCGAAAAAGCCGTGGTCGAGCGCATTCGCGTCGTAGCGGGCGCGGTCGAGCTTGTAATAGAACGCCGCGCGGGCGGGGTCGTGCGCTTTCTCGTAAGCGGGGCCGTGGTCGCGATGCTTGCCGCGGCGCTTCCCGTGGCGTGGCCCGTCATCGTAGGGCTCTTCGTAGCCGTGATCGCCGCCGCGGTGGTTTCCGCGGTCGCGGCGGTCATCGTCGTCGTGATTCGCCAGCGCCGGCAGGGCGGAGGAGGCGGCGAAAACCAAGGCAAAGAGGGGTGTTGCGGCGGTCTTGAACATGGGTCGTCTCCAAATTTGATGGCGACAGGCTAACAAGGCCGCGCTGAACCTTTTCTGAAGCCCGCGTTCAGACTGCATTCATGGTTTTTCGCGCGCCGGGAGCCCTCTATAGTCGGGCCGGACCAGAGCGTTTGAGAGGACGGAACCGACGTGAAACTCTACGATTTCGAAATGGCGCCGAACCCGCGCCGGGTACGCATCTTCATGGCCGAGAAGGGCATCGACTGCGACCGTGTTCAGGTCGACCTGCGGGCCCGCGAGCAGCTTGAGGACGACTATCTGAAGATCAATCCCTTAGGCACCGTGCCCTGCCTTGAGCTGGACGACGGCACGCGGCTCGTCGAATCGGTCGCCATCTGCCGTTACCTGGAGGAGACCCATCCCGAGCCCAATCTGATGGGCGCGACGCCGGTCGAGAAGGCCGAGATCGAAGCCTGGCAGCGGCATTGCGAATTCAACGGCTTCGCGCCGGTGGGCGAGGCCTACCGGAATTCGCAGCCCTTTTTCGACGGCCATGCGCTCGCCGGAACTTTTGGGCAATTCGAGCGTATCCCCGAGCTTGTCGAGCGCTGCCAGGCCCGTGTGGCGTTTTTCTTCGACCGGCTCGACGAGCGCCTGGGTGAAACCGGCTATGTGGCTGGCGACCGCTTCACCATCGCCGACATCACCGCGGCCTGCGCCCTGGATTTCGCCATGGCGACAAAGGTGTATGCGGAAGGGTCAGCCGATCTCGCCAATCTCAACCGCTGGCACGGCGCGGTCTCGGCCCGCCCCAGCTTTCGCGCCAACCCGGTAAAGCCCCGGGATTAAACACCTAACCGCCTTTCTTGAGCCGCACCCCCGGACCGCCGCCGCCGTTCTCGTCGATGAATTCGATACCTAGGGCCTCCAGAGCGTGCTGTATCGCTTGGAGGCTGGCTGGGCGCGGTGTAACGGCGCCTCTTTCAATATTGTTCAGCGTTGCGAGCGAAACGCTGCAGTGAGCCGCAAGCTCCGTCTGCTTAAGCCCTAACAGCGATCGCGCTGCTTTGATTTGTCCGACCGTTATCATCTGGCGGCTGATATCATAGATTTACGTTTAGTCCATAAATTTAATGTTGAAACCGACACTAAGTTAGGTTACAAACCTAAATCGCCCCGTGGAGATGCTGCAACACCCCCACGGGACTAACCACACCAACCTGATAAGGAGATTGGCATGGCTGCCACATCCCATAGCATACCTGTACCTAATCCCCGAAACCCGGAACAGACGTCTAACTCCGTTCGTCCTGAGGTCCTGAGCTTGTCGAAGGGCGAAGGACCGAACGGCCGCTCAGGCTTCGACGAGCTCAGCCCGAACGGAATTCTAAACTGCCGCACCCTGCTCACAGGCGAAGGGAGGGCGCTATGACCAAGAATAAGAAGAAGAAAAGGCTCAAGGCCCCCGAGGCTCCGGCCGAAGCTCCCGACGAGACTACC
>JAKSBY010000577.1 GCA_022360855.1 Sphingomonadales bacterium
AATGTTCCTCTGTTGGAGTCGATCGGCACAAAGGACTAGGCCGCCGCAGCACTGGCGACGTCAATAGAGCCTGATCATGCGGACCCGTGCGATGTCGCAGGCGATGTTGCCGTCGGTGAAGACGTCAATCTTGCGGCCGCCAGCCTTGGCGCTGATGATCATGGCCACGAGCTCGTCATAGCCCGGATGGTCCTGCGGCAGGGCGGACCACGCATTGCCGGGCACCGCAGGGTCCGCCTCGCTCACGCCTTCCAGCTGGAAGAACGAGCAAAGCCGCGAATACTGCACGGACTGGATGACCGTCACTGACTTGTCGAGATGCGACACGGCGTTCACCGGGGCGGCCGTCAAGGTGAATGCGGCGCCGACCAACGATATAACGGCAAGTCTCCGAATCATGGCATCTTCTTTCCTCGCTTGGTGGACGGGCGGTGGGACGCTCAGTCCAGCAGATACATCGTATTCGGTGCGAGGGCGACCCAGCTCGGGTTTCCGAGATCGGTGCAGCTTGTCCCCGATGGGATCGGGGCTCAGGAACCTTCCGATGATCGGGCTGTAGTAGCGCGCCCGGTAGTAGTAGAGGCCGGTTTCCTCATCCAGACGGCGGCCCGTGTAGCGGTAGGGGTTGCCGGAGAGGGAGTCCGAGGTCTCGCCGAAGGGCGAGTAGATGAAGCTCTCGGAGAGGGCGCCCGCCGTGGTGCTCAGGGCGATGACGCTGCCCTGGTGGTCGGCGTGGTAGAACAGGCGGCCGGTTTCCGCGCCGCCGGTGTTGTATTCGATCTTGAGCACCGGCTCGTCGATGCCGGGGCCGTAGACGTAGCGGCGTAACAGCGTGGCCGCGCCGCCGAAGCCGGAATATTCGGCAATGGCCTCGCCCCCGTCATAGGCGTAGGAGGTGATCGAGGCGTTCACCGTCTTCCTGAAGCGCCGGTTCTCCGGCCCATAGTCGTAGGTGGCGTCGACGCCCGCGCCCACCATCTCGGCGGAGACCAGGCGGTTCTGGCTGTCATAGCCGAAGAGATTGGCGCCGTCCGAGGTCAGGTTGCCCGCAGTGTCGTAGCTGAGCGGGAACTTCAGCACCGGCCCGCGCACAACCTCGGTCTGCTGGTTGGCGGCGTTGACCGTGACGGTCTCGGAAAGGTCCTCGGCCGGCGCGAACAGATAGGCCGAGGGGTTGGAGACGGTCATCTGGGTGATCTGGTTCACCCCGTTCTGCAGATAGGTGAAGGTGACGTCGTTCGTGGTGCCCGACAGATTGTGGGTCAGCGTATCCAGCGCCGAGGCGTCGTCATAGGCGTAGGCCGTGCTGGCGGCGTTGGCGTTCAGCTCCAGCCCGTCGCGGCGCGACAACAGGTCGTAGGCATAATCGGCGAGCAGGGCGGTGTTCTTGTCGCGGATCTCCTCCAGCCGGCCGAGGGCGTCGTAGGCGTAGGTGACGAAGAAGTTGTCGGCGCCCGGATAGGTCAGCTTGGTGACGTTGCCGGCTGTATCATACGCATAGGCCGTGGTCTTGCCGTCGGAGCGCACCGCCGAGGTCACCCGGCCGGCGGCGTCGTAGTGATAGGTGTTCGAAAGCCCGGACTGGCTGACGATCCGAACCTCGCCCGCGCGGCTGAAGCGGGTGGTGACGTCGGGCTCGGAGCCCGGCAGGTTCTTGAAGGTGACCCGGTTCAGCGCATCGTAGTCGTAAGCAACGAAAAAGGTTGGTGCCAAGTCAGGATGAGTGATCCGGGTGCGGTTGGAGGCCGTGTCGTATTGATAGGAGATTGTACGCGCCGATGCCGAGGGACGGTCATCGGAGACCGAAGTCTGCCGGCCGGCCTTATCATAGGTATAGTCGATGATGTGCGTGTTGTCGGTAAACCGGACCTCGGTCTGGCGGCTGGCCAGGTCGTAGGTATAGGCCACCGCCCTGTCCGACCCGGGCGCCTTTTGGATCAAGCGGTTGAGCGCGTCATAGGTGTTGGTGATAACATCGCCGGCGCGGGTGCGCTTGGTCGTGACGTTGCCGTTCTTGTCATAGGTAAACGACTCGTAGTCGGACGCACTAGACTGTCCCGCCGTGGTCTTGGAGGGGAACCGGGTCTTTTCCAGCCGGTCATGGCCGTCGTAGAAATAGTCCGTGCGGTTGCCGTTGGCGTCGGTGACCGAGAGCTGCTGGCCGTTGTCCGAATAGGTGTAGGTGGCGTAGTCCTGCGCGAGTGCCGTGCCGTGGGCGCGGATCTCCTTCAGGAGCCGCTCGGCGGCGTCGTAGCGAGTCTCGGCAGACTAGTTTGTGTATTTAGTAAAGTGTCACCGTAACCCAGCGGCAACAAAACACCGCAAAAAAACAGGCCGGACATATGACTGCAAACAAACACCCCAATACCCAAAACAAGCCCTTGCACACAAACGGCCGTCCACATATGTCACCGTAACCTAGCTCAGATCCTTTGCATAGCGACAGCCAGTAATGAAATCGATTTGATGTTTCAGTTGAGGATAACGGTGGAGTGCATGTTTTACTGCGCTTATATGAAGCCGGCCCAACATTCGACAAAACTCAAACGTGTCAGCACTGGCAGAATAATCCGCACAATTTATTAATTCATCACGATCTTGCTTTCCCTCAAAAAATATATCATGTCCTTCGATTTTCATCTTTACGTAAAACTTCTCTTCTAAATAATCGTATACTGTTGTTTCGTCACCAAAATATAAGATTCTATCAATGCTTTCCATCATTCGGGAAGTAAAATCTAGTATGCATTCATATCCGCTCAAGTCGGTACTACCTATCTTAAAACGGACAAAACCGTAAAAAATACGCAACCACTTAACATCGGTCTTATCAGATTCTACTTGATAACCAGGAAGAGAGTCGTGGTCGAAAGTGAAATCCAAAACTATTCTACTGTTTGGCACAACCTCTTCCCTTCAAGGTCTACCTCGGAATCGGAAACGCAGTTACGACAGACAGTTGCTGCAGTCCTTTTCGTACCATCACAATTCTGACCTTTGATGTCGAGAAGCCGTATATGTTGCCTGCTGATGTTGCGCGACCAATAGAGCCTGGAGCGAACCCCTCCATGACAACAGTCTCGTTGCCGCTGCTGTCGACCGTTACCTTAGTGACATTGCCGGAATTCAATACAGGCTCCAATACAGCCTTAGTAAAAACTATCTTGTCCGTGAGCACGTGCTCATAAAACTTGCCCTGCTCCCTTGAGCCAGGTTTCGTCGGCGAATTTGGGTGATGCCTATCAAGAATATGTTGAAAGCCGCTGTCTTTGTCTCCTTCCTCCAAATCAACCGCATTGGCAGGGACTGCCGAGTCAGGAGAGAGTTCGCCCACGGCTATGGGCCTGGGCGCCGGTTTGGGACCACCGGATTCATTGCCGGTTCCACCTCCGACGCCATTCGGAGATTCAAAAAACACGCTCACACAGTATATGGCCGAGACGTCTTCAATTCTCGTACCACACATCCCACTAGGATCCACGAGATTCACCGGATCGTTGCCCACGTAGGTGTAGAGGTTCATTTGATCCTCGTACCCAATCGGATCGGTTTGCAGGAAGCGGCCAATGACAGGGGAGTAGTAGCGCGCCCGGTAGTAGTAGAGGCCGGTCTCGGCATCGAGATAGCGGCCGGTATAGCGGAACGGGTTGCCCGAGCTGTCGTCGTTTTCGCCATAGGGCGAGTAGACGAACTGGTCGGCCATGGCGCCCGCGCCGTCGGAGAGGGCGACGGTCGAGCGCTGCCAGTTCTCGTGATAGTAGGACTTGGCGCCGAGGCCTGCGCCCGTATACATGACGATGCGCTCGTCGATGCCGGGGCCGTAGACGTAGCGTCTCAGGATCGCACCCGCGCCGTCATACTCCAGGATGGTCTCGTCGCCGTCCTCGAGGAATTCGGTGGTGACCACCCCGGTGCCCGACTTCTTGGCGCGGCGGCCCAGGGGATCGTAGGCGTAGGTGGCATCGACGCCGGGCCCGATGGCGGTCTTGAGGCGGTTCTCCACGTCGTAGGCGTATTCCCACACTCCGTCGCCGGTGAGCGAGCCGTTGCCGTCATAGCTCAGCGTATAGGGCAGGACGTTGGGATTGACCGCGGCGTATTGGTTGAGCCCGTTGGGGGTGTAGCTCTCGGTCTTGTCCGCCGCCGGGGTCCAGGCATAGGCCGAGTTGCTGACCGTCTTGGTCGTCACCTGGTTCGCCTTGTTGTAGTTGAAGGTGAAGGTGACGTCGTTCGTGGTGCCTGACAGGTTATGGGTCAGCGAATCCAGGGCCGAGTCCGCCTCGAAGGCGTAGCTGGTGACGAGCCCGTTGCCCAGGGTCACGGACGTGCGCCGGGCGAGATCGTCATAGGCATAGGTGGCGAGCGCCGTGGCCCCGTTCTCCTTGATCGCCGTCACCCGGTTCACCGCGTCGTAGGCGTAGGTTATGTAGAACTCAGGCGTCAGGTCCGGATGGGTGATCCGGGTGCGGTTGGAGGCCTTGTCGTATTGGTAGGAGATGACGCGCGGTCCCGCGGACGGGCCGTCGTCGGTGGCCGAGGTCAGCCGCCCGGCGTCGTCATACACATAGTCGATGATATGCGAGTTGTCGGTGAACTTGACCTGGGTCTGCCGGCCGAGCTTGTCATAGGCGTAGGCAACCGCCTTGTCCGTCCCCGGCGTCTTGCTCGTGACGCGGTTCAGCGCATCGTAGACATTGGTGATGGTATCGCCGGCGCGGGTGCGCTTGGTGAGGACATTCCCGTTCTTGTCGTAGGTGAAGGACTCGTAGTCCGACGTGTTGGACTGCCCGGCCGTGGTCGGGCTCGGGAACTGGGTTTTCTCCAGCCGGTCGTGGCCGTCATAGAACCAGTCCGTCCGGTTGCCGTTGGCGTCGGTGACCGAGGTCTGCTGGCCGTTGTCCGAATAGGTGTAGGTGGCGTAGTCCTGCACAAGCGCCGTGCCGTGGGCGCGGATCTCCTTCAGAAGCTGCCCGGCCGCGTCGTAGCGAGCCTCGGCAGACTAATTGGTGTATTTAGTAAACTGTCACCGTAACTTTGTCACCGTAACTGCGTAACTGTCACCGTAACTCAGAAAGTCAACCGTCATCGGAATCCCCATCACGACTGCCAAGATAGCCTTTCTCAGCCGAGTAGCAGTCCTC
>JAKSBY010000056.1 GCA_022360855.1 Sphingomonadales bacterium
AGGTCACCGTGCAGACGACGACCTCCGCCGCCGCGGTGGACAGCGAGGGCTATGTCTATGTGGTCGGTCAATCGGCCGGCAGCTTCGACAGTCAGCTCAATCCGGGCGGCAATCAGGACGTGTTCCTCACCAAATTCGATTCCAACGGCGAGGTCGTGTTTTCACGATTGCTGGGCGCCGCCAGCGACTCGGACGGCTTCGCGATTACCATCGATTCCGCCGACAACGTCATCGTCGGCGGGCGCACCGACGAGAATCTGGCGGCGGGCGCGACGGTCAGCGGCACCGACAGCTTCGTCACCAAATTCAATTCGCGCGGCGATGAGCTTTTCACCTACCAGCTCGATACGACGGCAACCGACTCGGCCTTCGCGCTGACCGTCGATGCCAGCGACAACATCGTCGTCGCGGGCGAGACTTCCGGAGCAATCAGCGCGACTTCGGGATTCGGCGGCGGCAAGGACGGGTTCGTCCTGACCCTCGACGGCGCGACCGGGGCGCTGACCGGATCGACCGTTTTCGGTGGCGCGACCAACGAAAGCGCCCGCGCGGTTGCGATTGCGTCCGACGGCAATATCCTGGTCGCCGGCGTCGAGGACGGCAATGCGGTCCTGCGCAAGCTGGACGCCACCGATCTTTCCACGGAAATCTTCCAGACCTCGCTCGGCGCGCTATCCGAGGGCACGATCTCCGGCCTCGCCGTGGACGGTACCGCGATCTATGTGGCGGGGACGACCGGGAACGCCGGCCTCAACGGCGGCACCGGCGGGTCTGGACACGCGCACAACGGTGGCGCCGATGGCTTCGTCGCACGGCTCAACGACAATGGCAGCTCCGCGACCTCCGCCTTCACTACCTTTCTCGGCAGTACGGCCACGGATTCGCTGAACGATATCGTCGCCGCCGGCGGCAAGCTCTATGTCGCCGGGACCGCGGGCGGCGATGTGGAAGGCCAGGCCAAGGCCGGGATCACGGATGCCTTCGCGGCGGAGATCGACGGCGCGACCGGCGCCATCGCCTCGGTGGAGCAATTCGGCGTCTTGCTCGGCACGACCACGGGCTCGGCGATTGCTTTTTCGAGCAACGGGTCTTCGGTGCTCGGCAAGCTCGGCCTGCCGGTCGGTACCTTGGACCGGCTCGAGACCAACGACGTGATACCCCAAACCTCGGCCCGCGAGGGCGATCACTTCTTCATCTCGGTGAACGGCAAATCGCCGAAGAAGATCGAGATCGAGGCGGGCGACGACTTCGCCGCCATCGCCGGCAAACTCAATCTCGTGGACTTCCGCCGGATCAACGCCGAGGTGGTGTCCACCTCCGACGGGCCGACCCTCAAGATCACCGCGGAAAACGGCGGCGAGATCGATATCATTGCCGGGCCCACCGGCGCGGATGCACTCAGGCGCATCGGCCTCGCCCCGACCAAGCTCCTGCCGACCGAGCAGATCTTCGATCTCGACGACGACGAGATCGGCGCGGATGCGGAGCAGCTCGGCGGCGTCTTCGGGCTCGGCCTCGACCCGGCGCTGCATATCCGCGACAAGACGACCGCAAAATTCGTCCTGAGCCAGATCGACAGCGCCATCTCGACGGTGCAGCGGGCGTTCCGCTCGCTGACCTTCGACCCCCTGGCCGCGGCGCTCAAGGAGCAGGCCAGGTTCCAGGGCGAAGTGCCGGCGCATCTCACAAAGCAACTGGCGAACTTCGAGGACGCGCTTTTTCGGCTGCAGGCGTTCAGCCAATCCTCTTCCACCGGATTCATCGTCTAGCGAGTTAGGAACGGAATTTGATTCACAGATGTTTCTTCAAAGGCCTGGCCCTTGCGCTTTTGTGCTTCGGGCTTTCGTCGCCGGCGCACGCCGCCGATGACGCAGACGCCGCATCCGGCTCGGATGCGGCCTATCTGGACTTCGACGCCTTTTCGGTCAGCATCATCACCGATGGCCGGGTCGACGGCCAGATTTCGGTGAAGTTCAGCCTGGCGGTCGCCGACGCGGAGAAGCGCGCCGAGATCGAGCGGAAGTCGCTCAAGTTGCGCGACGCCTACCTACAGATTCTCAGCCAAGTGGCGTCGACGCGGCTCGATCCCCGCCGGCCGGTCGATCCCGACCTGCTCGACCGCTACCTTCAGCGGGTCACCGACCGCCTCTTGGGCGATCACGTCGCCGAAGTGGTCATGGAATCCGCCGCGATCCGGCCCCTTTAGCGGTTACCACGCACTGATACCGCCATCGATCTTGAGCTCGGCGCCGGTGATGAAGCCGGCCTCGTCGCTGGCGAGATACAAGACCGCATAGGCGACGTCCTCGGGCCGGCC
>JAKSBY010000489.1 GCA_022360855.1 Sphingomonadales bacterium
CGTATCGTCATGACCGCGTCATCCAGCGGCATCTACGGCAATTTCGGCCAGGCCAACTACGGCGCCGCGAAGATGGGCCTTGTCGGGTTGATGAACGTGCTGCATCTGGAAGGCGCCAAATACAACATCCATGTCAACACGCTGGCCCCGGCGGCGGGCACCCGCATGACCGAAGGCCTCTTGCCCGACGCGGTGTTCGACATGATGACCCCGGAATCGGTCACCGCCGGGCTTTTGGCGCTGGTCCATGACGCCTCGCCGAGCCGCACCATTCTCTGCGCCGCAGCGGGCGGGTTTGCGCGCACGCTGATTTATGAGACGGACGGCATCTATCTGCCGCCTGATGAGCAAACGCCGGAAAATGTGATGGCCGCGCTCGATAAGATCAGCGACCCGGCCGGACAGAAGGCCTATATTCAGGGCAGCGAGCAGACCATGAAGTTCGCCGGCAAGGCGGCCCAGGCGCTCGGCCTCAAAACCGACTGAAAGACCCAGGAAGGGGACACAGCATGAGAGAAGCGGTCATCGTCTCGACGGCGCGCACGCCCATCGGCAAGGCCTATCGCGGCGCCTTCAACCAAACGACGCCGGCTACTCTAGCCGGCCACGCGGCCAAAAACGCGCTCGAACGGGCCAAGGTCGAGCCGGGCGAGGTGGACGACGTCATCATGGGCGCTGCGCTGCAACAGGGCCTTCAGTCGCCCTGCATCGGGCGTCTCACGGCGCTTGCTGCCGGCCTGCCCGTGTCGGTTCCCGGCATGGGGCTCGACCGGCAATGCGCCTCCGGCCTGATGGCCATCGCCACGGCGGCCAAGCAGGTGATCAGCGACAACATGTCGGTTGTGGTGGGCGGCGGTGTCGAATCGATCTCCATGGTGCAGACGCCCAGCATGCGGGTCGAGCCCGACCGCGGCCTCGTCGCGCTGCACGAGCATACCTACATGTCGATGATCGACACCGCCAATGTGGTGGCCGACCGCTACGGCATTTCCCGCGAGGCGCAGGACGCGTATGCCTTGCAGTCACAAGAGCGTACCCATGCGGCGCAGCAGGCGGGGAAGCTCGATGACGAGATCGTGCCGTTGCCGTCGGTCATGGCCATGAAGAACAAGGAGACCGGCGAGGTCTCCACAGCCGAGGTGACCCTAGAGAAGGACGAAGGCAACCGGCCGGAGACAACGGCCGAGGGACTGGCCGGCTTGCAGCCGGTAATGGGCGAGGGCACCTACATCACGGCGGGCAACGCGAGCCAGCTTTCGGACGGCGCGTCGGCCGCGGTGGTCATGGAAGCCAAGGAAGCGGAGCGGCGCGGGCTTGAGCCGCTCGGCTATTATCGCGGCATGGCCGCGGCCGGCACCGAGCCCGACGAGATGGGCATCGGCCCGGTCTTCGCCGTGCCCAGGCTCCTGGAGCGCACCGGGCTGAAGATGGACGATATCGGGCTCTGGGAGCTGAACGAGGCGTTTGCGGTTCAGGTACTCTACTGCCGCGACAAGCTCGGCATCCCGAACGAGCTCCTGAACGTGAACGGTGGCGCGATCTCCATCGGCCATCCCTACGGCATGTCCGGCGCCCGGATGACGGGCCATGCCTTGATCGAAGGCAAGCGCCGGGGCGCCAAATACGTCGTGGTTACCATGTGCGTTGGCGGCGGCCAGGGCGCGGCCGGCCTGTTCGAGGTTGCCTGAGCCATGAAAGCGCTGATCTGCAGGGACTATACGGGCGTCGACGATCTGACGGTGGAGACCGTGCCGGACCCGGAACCGGGCGCCGGGCAAATGCTTGTCGACATCAAGGCGGCGGGCATCAATTTCCCCGATATCCTGATGGTCGAGGGCAAGTACCAGTTTCGCCCGACGCCGCCGTTCTCGCCGGGCGCCGAAGCCGCCGGTGTGGTGGCCGAGTTGGGCGAGGGGGTCGAGGGCTTCGCGGTCGGCGACCGGGTGATCATCTCAACCCTTCACGGCGCCTTCGCGGAGAAGGCGATCGCGGCGCCCCCGCGCGCGGTGAAAATGCCCGATTCCATGGATTTCAACACCGGCGCCGGTTTTACGATCACCTATTCCACCTCCTACCACGCGCTCAAGCAGCGCGCCGCGATCCAGCCGGGCGAGTCGCTGCTGGTACTGGGCGCCGCCGGCGGGGTCGGCCTGTCGGCGGTGGAACTGGGCAAGGCCATGGGCGCGCGGGTCATCGCCGCGGCTTCGAGCGAGGAGAAGCTGGATACGGCGGTCGCCGCCGGCGCCGATGAGCGGATCAACTATTCCACGGAGGATCTCAAGACCCGGATCAAGGAGCTGACCGGCGGCAAGGGCGCCGATGTGGTCTACGATCCGGTGGGCGGCGAACTGGCGGAGCAGGCGCTTCGTGCTACGGCTTGGGAGGGCCGCTTTCTGGTGATCGGCTTCGCCTCGGGCACGATCCCGAAAGTCCCGCTCAATCTGGCGCTGCTGAAGGGCTGTCAGATCGTCGGCGTGTTCTGGGGCTCCTTCGCCGAACGGACGCCGCATCTGCACGCGCAAAACACCCGCGAGATGTTCGACCTGTTCGAGGCCGGCAAGATCAAGCCCCTGGTCTCGGAAGCCTTCGCGCTGGAGGACTTCAAGGCCGCCTTCGCCACCCTCTCCGAACGCCGCGCCAAGGGAAAGCTCGTGTTCGCGATGGGGTAGCTTGATGGGATCTGTGGTATAAGCGTTCTGTTGTGGGAGATTTTTGATGTCAGACGATAAAACCCTGACTATTGACGCATATCCGTGGGCCCAGCCGACGGAGGAGCAAAAACGCTATTTCGATAGTCTGTCCCCGTCGGAGCAGCGGGCGATGCTTGAGGATGCAATTGAAAGGGGCTTGGCAAGCGGGATCAGTAAACGCAGCGTCGCCGATATCATCTCAGCCGCAAAGGCCGACATCGAGAATGAAGAAAAGGTATAGGCTGACCGCCCAGGCAGACGAGTCGCTTCAAGAGATTTATCACTATACATATTTAACTTTTGGACAGCGCTAGGCAGATAGATATCTCCTTGAATTGGAGGCCGTGTTCGAACGCATCGGGGACTTCCCTGAAATCGGCTCGCCCCATCTTGCGCAGACCCGGCGTTTGGTTCATGGGAAGCACGTCATCATCTACCGTGCCGATACCGCGAGCGCGGTCACCATTATTTAGGTTTTTCATGGCAGTCGAAGGCGCTGAGCCCACGGCCGTCAAACCTCTTCCCACGACTCCATGATCAGGCCGACGTCGATGCGTTGTCCGCGGGCGCGGATCTGTTTGCCGACGAGGCCTTCCAGAATGTCGTCCTGAAACGGGTTGCCGCCGGCGCGGCGCAAGAGCAGCTCTTCGTCACCGACCTTGAGCATCACCGCCACGCGTTCGCTCTTGGAGCCGGGCGCGTAGAGCTTTCGAAAAACTTCGCCGACAACTTCGGTCAAGCTTCGCAATCACCTCCGATAGAGAAGCCGCGCACCGGTCAGGACGCCCCCTTGCTCGGTCGCCACCAGGGCCGCGAAATCTTCAAACGGCGCGTCGCCTTCGGCCGCCGATGCGGTGACGGCGATGAACTTCTCCGGCCCCCCCGCCGCTTCCAGGGACTTGGCATAAACCGCACCGCCTTCGACACGGTATCCGGCCCAGCTCTCGGCTGTCAAACCGTTGGATTCGAGGAGGGCGTTCAGCCGCCCGGCAACCGGCTCCGACGCGGTCACCGTCTCGTCGTAGACCGCATGGCCGACGCTGTCGGCGACCGCGGCCGCCGTTGCGGCAAAGCGCTGGCGCCGCTCCTTGCGGGCCATGACCTTGGCCTCGGCGTCGTCAAGCCCGGCCAGCGCCGCCGGCGCCGGGTCGGCCTTCACCGGGATCGAAGACGGGTCCCCGAGAAGGTTGAACTGGGCCAGGGTCTTGAGATCGTAGGGGCTCATCGTGGAATGGCCGGCGACGTATCGCTGGCGTGCGCCAAGCATGGCCGCGCCGGCGGACTGCAGCGCCAGCAGATTGATCAGGAAATACTGGGTCATCAGGTCGGCCTCGCCCTGGCCCGAGGCGGGGCCGTAGGCGATGTTGGAGCTGCCGCAGAAGGCGGCTGCCGTCCGGCTGTAGACATTGCAGATGCCGCCCGGATTATAGAGCTGGCCGCCGTAGCAGCATTCCGCCGTGGCGATGGTGCCCGCCTGCAGCTTGCCGGAGATCTGCGAGGCCTGGACCGCGACGGGATAGCTGCCGCCCTGCTGGCCATACCACTGCGGATCGTTGCCCGATCCGTGGCAGTTGACGAAATGGGCCAGCGCGGCAAGTTGATTGTCGGTCCAGTTGGGGCCGTCCGGCGGCGACAGGTGAAGCGCCGTATGATTGCCGAAGATGTTGTCGAGGCTCTGCTGCGTGGAGCCCTGCCAGACCTGGGCCGAAATCCCGAGATAGGTGCTGTAGGCCGACTTCGGGCGCTCCTGGAGCGATGCCGAGACGTTGATCGCGTCAATCAGCGGGTTCACATCGTTGTTGCCGGTGACGCCGGGAATGCGGCCGACCACCCGGGACGGGTTCTTGAAGTCGCTGACCGTCTTCGAATAGCCGTGCGTGCAGGCATAGGGCAGGTCCGACGGCACGGTTGTGTCGCCGTCATTGCCGATGGGATTGTCCAGGGTTTGCATGGGCACGATGTCGAGCGCGCCGAGGATCGCCAGATAGTCCGGCTTCAAAGCGTTGTAGACGCCGTCGATGGCGTTCTTGTTCTGCTTGTCATCCGTGGCGTTGGTGACCACCGGCGCATTAAGCGGGTCCATCTGCGACTTTTCGTCCAGATTAATCACCTGCGTCTGAATCTGACGCCGCTGGTCGGCACCGATCAGGGTTGCGAGCGCGGACTCGATCAGGTCCAGGTTGCTCTGGCCGTAGAGTGACTTCAGCGCACCGTGGTTGGTCACGATCACCTTGGTGCTGACCGTGGGATTGCCGTTGTTGGGCATGATTATCTCCTTACCA
>JAKSBY010000240.1 GCA_022360855.1 Sphingomonadales bacterium
AGCCCCGCCTTCAGGAAGCTGATGTCGCCGAAATACTCCAGGCCGTCATGGACGAAGGCCGTTCTCGGAAGATCAAGCGGGCGCAGCAGCCTGGAAGGAAAGACGCCCTGGAAGGCGAGATTGTGAATGGTGCAGACGGTGCGCGGTCGTGGCGCCTCTGCGAACTCCAGATAGGCCGCCGTTAGCGCCGCCTGCCAGTCGTGCAGATGCACGATATCCGGCGCCCATCTGCCGCAGCGGCCGAGGGCGATCTCCGCGGCGACCCAGGAAAAGGCGGCGAAGCGCTTGGCGTTGTCGGGCCAATCCTTGCCGTTCGGCCCGAGATAGGGATTGCCCGGCCGGTCGAAGAGCTTTGGCGCCTCCAGAATAAGGTAGGTGAGCCCGCTAGCCCCCTTGGCGCGCGTGAGCGTCGCCGCATCGCCGAACAGGTCGGCAAAGTCCGTGACCTTCCGGCGCCGGCGCAGCTTTTGAAGGACCGCCGGATAGCCCGGCAGTAAAGTCTGGACGTCGCAGCCTTGCCTGGCCAGTGCGGCGGGGAGGGCGCCGGCAACGTCTGCAAGACCGCCGGTTTTGATGAAAGGATAGCATTCAGAGGCAACGAACAGGCACTTCATGCATCGCTCTCAAGCCGGTCGATCATCGGCTGGGTGATCAGGGTGACGCCCTTTTCCGTCCGCCGGAACCGCCGCGCGTCCTCTTCCGGATCCTTGCCGACGACGAGCCCCGGCGGGATCTTGACGCCCCGGTCGATGACGACGTTTTCGAGGTCGGTGCCGCGTCCGATCTCCACATAGGGCAGCGCCACGACCTGGGCGAGTTGGCTATAGGAATGCGCCTTGACCCCGGTAAACAAGAGCGAACGGTCGACCTTGCTGCCCGACAGGATACAGCCGCCGGAAACCAGCGAGCTGGTCGCCGAGCCGCGCCGGTTCTTTTCGTCATGGATGAATTTGGCCGGCGGCGTGATCTCCGCATAGGTCCAGATCGGCCAGTTGTGATCGTAGAGATCCAGCGCCGGCAGGAAATCGGTGAGGTCGATATTCGCCTCCCAATAGGCATCCACCGTGCCGACATCGCGCCAATAGATCTCCGCATCGCTCGAGCTTTTGACGCAGGACTTGGTCAGGCTGTGGGCGACCGCCTTGGCGTTCTTCACCAGATAGGGGATGATGTCCTTGCCGAAGTCGTGGCTCGAATCCGGATCGCTGGCGTCGCGAACCAGTTGCTCACACAGGAAATCCAGCTCGAAGACATAGATGCCCATGGAGGCCAGCGCCACGTCGGGTTTGCCCGGCATGGCCGGCGGGTCCGCCGGCTTTTCCAGAAAGTCGACGATCTGGTCCTTGCCATCCACCGCCATGACGCCGAAGCCGGTGGCCTCCATGCGCGGCACTTCCAGGCAGCCGACCGTGACGTCGGCACCGGCGTCGACATGCTGCGCCAGCATCAGGCCGTAGTCCATTTTGTAGATATGGTCGCCGGCCAGCACCAAGACGAATTCCGGCCCGTAGCTCCGGATGATGTCGATATTCTGATAGACCGCGTCGGCGGTCCCCAGATACCATTGCGATTCCGAGACGCGCTGCGAAGCCGGCAGGATATCGAAGCTCTCGTTGCGCTCGGCGCGCAGGAAGTTCCAGCCGCGCTGCATGTGGCGGATCAAGCTATGCGCCTTGTATTGCGTGGCCACGCCAATGCGCCGGATGCCCGAATTGATGGCGTTCGAGAGAGCGAAATCGATGATCCGGCTCTTGCCGGCAAAATAGACCGCGGGCTTGGCCCGCTTGTCGGTGAGTTCCTTGAGACGGCTGCCCCTGCCGCCGGCCAGGACGTAGGCCATTGTCTGCCTGGTCAGCGCGGCGGTCGGTCGGTCCTGCGTTGCCATCTTGCCCCCTTCCATCCCCCCCCTTCCATCAATGCGGGTCCGCGGCCCCATCGATGCCCGCCGCGGCCGGCGCAGCTCACATTGCAGCGTTTCGGGACTCCCCGGCAATGTCAAGCTATCAGGGCATGAAAGGCACCACATTGCGCCGGCTCAATCATCAAAGCTTCATCAAAGATTCACGCCTCCGTCCGAATTCGATTCCGCGACCGTAACATTTTCCAGGCAAACATTCCCGCGAACCCCGAAAGCAGCCCGGATGGTCGGACAGACCGGGCGTAACCGGAAAGTCAGAGACTATGGGTCTTTGTACTTGGCTCACTGGGATTCTATCTACGCTCCTTTTTGCGGTGCCGTCCCACGCCGCAGAGCCTGAGGAAAATCCGCATCAATTCACGCTCAAAGTGCTGACGCTCAACATCAACGGCCTGCCACCGCCGCTCAAAAACGATGCGGCGCCGCTGATGGAGCGGATCGCGGAGATCCTGCGGCAGCGCCGCGCCCAAGGCACGCAGCCGCATATCGTGCTGCTGCAGGAAGCCTTTTCGAGCGCGTCGCGGATCGTCGTGGAAAAGAGTGGCTATCAGTTCATCCATGCCGGACCCGGATCGGAGGCCACATCAGGGGCGCCCATGCCGCGCCGGTCTCTGGCCGGCATGGTCGGCCTGCCCGACATCCCACAGTCGGCCAAGCTCGTCGGCAGCGGGCTCTATGTGCTGAGCGACTACGAAATCGAACAGAGCGCGTTCCAGACCTTCGGCGACAACGCCTGCGCCGGCTTCGATTGCTTTGCCAACAAGGCGGTGATGTGGGTCAGGTTCCGCGTCCCGCGGTTTGGCCACGGGGTCAATGTGATCACCTCACATATGAATTCCGACCGCTCGGCCGGCGTGCCGGTTAGCATGCGCACCCGCGCCCATGCCGCGCAAACCGACATCCTGGCGCGGTTCATGGAAACCACCTTCGATCCCGGGGAGCCCCTGATCCTGGCCGGCGATTTCAACACCTCCTTCCCGCCCCGGCTGGTCTATTTCCGGTCGAGGGTCGTAGCTCTGGACAGTGCCGAGATCTGCCTCGCCATGCGGGCAGGCTGCCGCATCGGGACGGGCACCCGGCCGGAGGAACTTCTCTACGCTACGAATGACAAGCACTATTACCGTCCGGGCCAGCGGGTCACCATCCAGCCGCTGCTTTCGGTGCGCAATTTCCGCGAGGAGGTCGACGGCAGGCCGTTGAGCGACCATACCGGCTACGAAGTGCACTACGCGCTGGCGGAACGGCCTGACGAACGGCTGCGACAGGTTTCGCAGGCAATGCCGTAGCCGGAGGGCGGCTATCTTTGGAACGGCACGCCGGTCTCGTATTTGGCTTCCTTGACCGCGAAAAAGGACTGGATGTGGTCGACGCCTTCGTGGCGGGTCAGGGTCTCTTCGAGAAACCGCCGGAAATCGGCCAGGTCGGCGGCGACGAATTTCAGGAGGAAGTCGTAGGTGCCGTTCATCCAGTAGAGCTCGGTGACGCTGGGATGGCCGCGCACCGCCGCTTCGAAGTCCCGCGCAACGTCGTCCGACTGGCTCTTCAGCGCCACCGAGATGAACACCACCACGCCGCAGCCGAGCTTGGCGCCGTCCAAAAGCGCGACCCGCCGACGGATATAGCCCTCGCTTTCGAGCCGCTTGACGCGTCGGGCGCATTGCGAGGCGGAGATGCCGAGGCGTCGCGCCAGCGCGGTCGCCGGCTCGCCGGCATCGCGCTGCAGCTCGGCCAGGAGACGCCGGTCGGTTTCGTCCAGTTCAGATCTTCGCATAGGTCATTTCAATGGTTTTCCAGCAGCACCTTCAATACCCCGGGCGCACGGCTCTTTTCCAGGGCCGTCAAGCCCTCGGCCACCGGGTAGCGGGCGTCGATCAGGGGCTCGAGCGCGAGGCCGCCCTCGGCCATCAACGCGACCGCTTTGTCGAACGGCCCGCAGCGCGAGCCGATGACGGTGATCTCCTCGACCACGATGCGCGTCAGATCGACCCGCGCCCGGCCGGGAAAGGTGCTCTTGAGCACCAGCGTGCCTTGCGGCCTGAGCGCCGCGAGCGCCAGTTCGAGGCCCTGTTCGTTGCCTGTACATTCCACGGCGACGTCGAAGACCTCGCTCGCGATCTCGTCGGCGCGCACCGTGCGCGCGCCGATAGCTTCGAGCCGCGCCGCCTTGGCCGGCGCGCGCACGATGACCGTGAGATCGGGGCAGCGCCGCGCCAGCACGCGCGCTATGAGCTGCCCCAGCTTGCCGGCGCCGACCAGCAGCACCCGATGCTCCGGCCGGATATCGGCGCGCTCGAAAATCTCCAGCGCCGCGGCCAACGGCTCGGCAAAGACCGCCACCTCGTCCGCCACCCCATCGGGCACGGCGTGCAGGTTGGCGGCGGGCAGCACGACGCGCTCGGCGAACACCCCGTCGCGGTCGTGGATGCCGAGCGTCGTGCGTTGGCCGCAGTGTTTTTCGAGGCCGGCCCTGCAGCGGTCGCAGGCGCCGCAGGCGACGTTGATTTCGCCCACGACCCGCTTGCCGACCCAGTCGGCGGGTCCCGTTTCCACGCGGCCGACGAATTCGTGGCCCATCACGCCGGTAAAAGGGTAGAGTCCCGCCATCATGGCGAGATCGGTGGAGCAGATGCCGGCTTTGGCGACCCGGATCACGCAGTCGTCGTCCCGCGCGGGCCGGGGCTCGGGAAGGTCGTCCCGAACCGCTGCCTTTCCGTCCTCGAGCCAGATGCCGCGCAAGAGATGACCTTTTCGTGGTTGCCGCCCCGTGGCACTATGCGGCGAAGTCTTGGAGGCGGGCAAGTATCATGAGGATCGACGGCAAACCCTATCGCACCATCTGGGTGGCGGAAGACGGCTGGGGGGTCGAGATCATCGATCAGACCCGGCTGCCCCATACGTTCAAGATCGCTCGGCTGGCGACCCTGGAAGACGCGGTCGCGGCCATCAAGGACATGCAGGTACGCGGCGCGCCCCTGATCGGCGCAACCGCGGCCTATGGCGTCGCCCTGGCGCTGAGGGCCGAGGCCAGCCAGGCGGCGCTCGATGCGGCCTGCGCGGCACTGCTGGAGGCGCGGCCGACGGCGGTCAACCTGCGCTGGGCGCTGGATGAGATGCGCGCCCATCTGGCGCCGCTCGGCACGCAGGCCTGGGTCGATGCCGCCTACCGACGAGCCGGAGAGATCGTCGAGGAGGATGTCGAGATCTGCCGCATGATCGGTGTGCACGGCCAGCCGATCATCGAAGAGCTTGCCCAAAACAAACCTGACGGCGAGCCGGTGAACATCCTCACCCATTGCAATGCCGGCTGGCTGGCCTGCATCGAATACGGCACGGCCACCGCCCCCATGTACGTGGCCCACGACAAGGGCGTGAAAATCCACGTCTGGGTGGACGAAACCCGCCCCCTGAACCAGGGATCCCGGCTCACGGCATGGGAACTGGGCAAGCACGGCATCCCCCACACCGTGATCACCGACAATGCCGGCGGTCACCTCATGCAGCACGGC
>JAKSBY010000655.1 GCA_022360855.1 Sphingomonadales bacterium
GGAAGGATTTGGGATTATGGATCTCCGTCTTGATCTCCGCGGCGAAGCACCGGATGAATGTTTCCTGCGTCAGGTCTTCGATATCCGCGGTATTGCGGAAATGTCGCGCGAAAATGCGTCTGATTATCTGCTCGTTCGCCCGAAACGCCTCAAAAATACTGGACATGCCGCATCAACCTTCTTCGACCAAAACTGGACGCGCTGAAGAAGGAAAGGCAAGTAAATTCCGCCGAAAATCCCGAGACCAAAGAAAAAATAAAAATAATTGCCGGTTTTCGATTTCCGGGAGTCATTAAATATGGAGGTGTGTGCAATTGGAGTATCCCACCAGCATTTTCAGTTTTGCAGAGATACCCGGCGAATCGCTGAGAGACTACGCTTTCTTTAGGGTGAAATCTTTGCCCGGACCTGCACGGGGGGAACTGGTCCATTTGGCCGGGTCTCTCATCGTCCGCACGGCTACGGAGTGAGCTGGTCGGGCACTGGCCCAGCGTTTCGCAGCCGGGGCCGGACGCCGGCGATCGCCAATCAGGGAGCCTCTAAGGATTGTAGCCGAGGAGCGTTTCCATCATTTCCTGTGCGAAGACCACGGTCGACGCCCGAATCGCTGCCCGGTCGGTCCGGTCGCCGATCTCATAGGTGATGGCGGGCACGCCGAACCGGCGGTAGGTATAGTTCTTGGCCGTTGTCAGCTTTGAAAGCGGCCGCTCGGCATGCTCGAATTCATATCCTGCCAGGCGCTCACGGGCGGCGGCGAGCCAGCGCAAGGTGAATGCCGGCGGGTCCGTCGGTTCTGCATTCGCCTGCGTATAGAACACGTTGCGTCTGGTGGAGTGAAAGTCCAGCATCAGGCGTAGCCGGCTGTTCGGGTCTGCCGCGATTTCATCGAGGATCGCTTTGACCGCCTGCGTCTCCGGCTGGGTGAACGGACCCCAGTCCCGGTTCAGGTCGATACCGTTAACGTTGTGCCGCCAGTGGCCGCGTACTACGCCGTCCGGATTTAGAAGCGGCACGGCGATGACGTGAAACCGCGCTCGGAAATCCCGGGCCAGTGGCGTATCCGAGAACACCATTTCCAGAAACGCCAGCATGGCCAGCGCGCCGGTCACCTCGGGCGGATGCTGGCGGCCCATAAACAGCACGAATTCCTTGTTTGGCCGTTCCGTTTCCGGCGTGCTCTCGATGGCCATCAAGGGGCGGCCCTCAACGCTCTCGCCAATGGGAAACACGGTGAGCGGCACCCGCGCGGCAACCGCCTCGATCCAACGCTCATAGTCGTCTGCGCGCAGCAATTCCTGCGCGGCGACGAAAAACGGCTCGGTCCCCAAGTCCAGCCGCAAAGTGACCTTTTTGCCTTTTCGGCGCTCGCGAATGTGGGAGGCGTCCAGCCGCCGCCAGCTTTTCCCATCTTCGCTGAGCTTGGGGCGATAGCGGTGCTGGGCTTCCGAATACCGGATGATCACGTTGATGGCGCCGGTCTGCTTCGGCGTGACGCGAAAGGCATACCACGGGCTGGGATTGATCGGCGTGTTTTCCGGGTCGATGGTGACGACGAAGTTCCTGTCTCCGGGCTCGCATGCCGACATCCGGGCGCCCTCGAACGCCCCGTCGAGCATGGCATAGGCGTTTTCACATGCCTCGGCAGCGGCCGAAACCGTCAGCGCCGCGGCCAGGGCGATACCGGTGAGGAATCTCTTCATGTGACTGTCTCCTCCCGGCGGCCGGCCTGCCTCGGCCGGCAGCCGGACTGACTTCAGAGGCTCATGCGGATATCGAAATAGAAGAAGCGCGGCGTGACAGTGTGGAGCCGCCCGCTGTAGCCGGCGGAGCTGTCGAACTGCGGCGGTTCCTTGTCGGTGAGATTGCGAATGCCGAAGCGCAGCCGGGTGTTGTCGAGGAGATTGCCCGTCCGGATGGTATAGTCCACATAGAAGTCGAGGCGGTACCAGCGCTTGATCTCGAAGTCGATCTCGGTTCCGTCTTCCAGCGTCGCCGTGACGTCGGGGTCGAAGACGCGGCCCACATAGCGGGCGCTGAGGCCGGCGCCGATATTGTCCTTTTTCCACCGGGCGCTTGCCGAGCCACGCCATTTCGGGCGTTGCTCGACCTGACGCAGATCTCCGAAGGACGCCGCGTCCAGATTGTCCGACGCGATGGGGTCGTCCAGAAGCGGCAGGATTTCGTCGAACGGATCCTGCTCGTATTCGGTCAGGAGCGCGGCGTTGACCGAGAGGCTGATCTTACCGATGCGGGTCTCGCCCGAGGTGTAGGAGCCGAAGAAATCCACCCCGGCGGTGCTGCGTCGCTGCAGGTTGAGGAAGGTTTCCCTGACAAACAGGATATCGCCGAAGGGCGCGATGCTGGTGCCGTTCGCCATGTTGAAGGCGTCGATGGCATCGATCTGCTCCTGCGTCGGGTCGTCGCGCACCACATTGGGGTTGGATGAACCCGCGGTACGCCGCAGAAACTCGTCGATGGCGATCTGGTCGTTGCGTGGGATCGTGCCGACGGTGCCGTCGATCTTCACGTTCCAGTAGTCCACCGTAAACAGCAGGCTATTGGTGGGTGTAAACACGAAGCCGGCGGAAAAGTTGCGGCTGGTCTCCGGCTCCAGGTCCGGGTTACCGGAGATGCGCGACGAAACCGCGAAGTCGTCGCAGCCGCTGCCGCTCGACATTTCGATGAAGGTACAGTTTGCCCAGTCTTCCTGAAAATTGGTGAAGCGGGAAAATTCGGGCGTGGTCGTCTGCACCAGATTCGGCGCGCGGAATCCGAGCGAATAGGCGCCGCGGAAGCTGATCCACTCGGTCGGCTCCCAGGTTGCCAGCACCCGGGGCTTGATCACGGTATCGCCGATATCCGTGTAGTGCTCCACGCGTCCGGCCGCCTGCAGGCTGGCTGACCCGGCGGTCGTGTCGGTAAACAGCGGGATAATGGCTTCGGCGTAGCCCGACACCACATTGCGTTTCGCCTGTACGTCGGCGGTGGCGCTCACACCCAGGATATCGCTTTCGAAGAATTCGCCGGTGAGCGGATTGGTGAAGGGCGTTGAGCCGTCGAGGAGAGGGTCGCGGTCGTCGTTGATGGATTCGCGCCGCCACTCCAGGCCCCAGCCGAAGCCCACGTCGCCGCCGGGCACGGAGAACAGGTCGGGCGTCGAAACGCGCAGGTCCCAGGTGGTCAGGGTATTGACGCTCTCGCGCACCACGTCGACGCCGAAGCCCGCGGCCTCGGCGCCTGCCACATCGGTGATGTCTTCGCCGTCGAAGATGTTGAAGGCGCCCGCGTCGGTGCGCGACAGCTCGGCAAACAGCAGGGAGCGGCTCACCAGCAGGCTGGTGTCCGTTGCCTTGGAGCGCGAATAACCGATCGCCGAATCCCAGTCCCAGCCGCCCCATTGGCCGCGGAGGCCGCCGAGCAGGCGCCACTGATTCAGTTCCACGTCGATGTCGCGTGCGCCCAGTTCCTCGAAGCGGTAGCGCCTGACCGCGATATCCAACCCTTCCGCCGGGGCATTGATATCTGCAAGCCGGTTGGGGTTGGGCGAGCCATCGGCCAGCAGCTCCGGCCCGAAAGGATTCCAATAGTAGTTGGCGGGGATGACGAAGTTGTTCGACGTCGAGAGCACCGGCGGGCCGAAGAATTTGAACGAATTGGAATGGAAGAAGATGAAGTCGCCATAGGCTTCGACGGTGTCGGTCACCTCGTGCTCGAAGGCCAGGGCGGCATTGAACCGTTCGGTATCGGGGATCAGCTTGCGCAGTTCGTTTTGATTGAAGCGGAAGGGATGTGTGGTGAAATCCTGGCCGTTGACATTCACCACCAGGCCGTTGCCGCTGGATGTGGAGGTGGAGGTAAAGCTGCCGTCGTCGATCTCTAGGCCATTGGGAAAGGGCTGGCCGAGTTGCGAGGTGTTGGGAAAGAAATTGGCCGGCTGCAGATGGAATAGTCCGGAGCTTGAGGTCAGGGAGGTGCCGTTCTGCCGAACCCGCTCGCCGTCGATGCCGTCGGCGCTTTGGTCGGCAAAGCCGGCACGGAACTCGCCGAACTGCGTGAAGGTGGAATTGTTCCTGAACGCCGTGCTGCCAAAGAACGGGCTGTCGGGGTCCAGGCGTGGATCGAAGCGGTGATTGGCGTCTGCGGTGAAATCCAGCTCGCTCGCATCGAGCCCGGTGCGGTCGTAATACTGCAGCGAGAAAGTGACGTTGGTACGTCCGTCATTGAACAGGGCGCCGCCATAGAGCCGGGCATTCAGCTCGTTTTGGCCGGTGCCTTCGGCAAACCCGTAGCGCACCGAGCCCGACAGGCCCGTGTAGTCGGTGCGCACGACGGCATTCAGCACCCCGGCAATGGCGTCGGAGCCATAGAGCGCCGAGGCGCCGTCGCGCAGAATCTCGATGCGGCCGAGGCCGGTGGTCGGGATCGCGTTCATGTTGACGAACTGAATCGGTACGCCGTTGAAGGTCTGGGTTTGCGGATGCGCGACCATGCGCCGGCCGTTGACCAGCACCAGCGCGGTATCGGCGCCGAGGGTGCGCAGGTTCAGCGACGCGATATCGCCGCGCGTATCGTTGGACAGCTCGGCGCCGCTGTTGAAATCCAGGCCGCCGGCTTGCGGGATGCTGCTCAGCAGTTCTTCGAAAGTGAGGTCGCCGGTGGCTTCGATGGTTTCCTCGTCGAGCAGTGTCACCGGCAGTTCGCCGGCGATGTTGGCGCCTTTGATCTGGGTGCC
>JAKSBY010000390.1 GCA_022360855.1 Sphingomonadales bacterium
ACGGCGACGAAATGCGCCTTGCGGTCGCCCTGGCCGAGCTCCGCATTGACCCGCTCCATGGCCAGGCCGAAATCGCGGTCCGGCCCGCCCCAGCGGGCGGAATAGATGCCGGGCTGGCCGCCCAGGGCCGGCACCACGAGGCCGGAATCGTCGGCGAGCGCGGGCTTTTGACTGGCCTCGACCGCAGCCAGCGCCTTGAGCTCGGCATTCTCGACGAAGCTGGCGCCGGTTTCCTCCGGCTCGGGCAGGCCGAGCGATGCGGCGGACCGGATCGCGATGTCATAGGGGGCGAGCAGATCCGAGATCTCCCGCACCTTGCCGGCATTATGGCTGGCAACGATGAGCTCGGTTTCCGCAAAGTGCCGGGGCATGGCCGTTTCCGCTAGCGCTTCAGCGCATCCGACTGGAGCCGGATGATGGCGTCACAGCCGATGCGCGCGAGCCGCAACAGCCTGAGCAGCTCCTCCTCCGAGAATGGCGCGCCTTCGGCGGTTGCCTGCACTTCGACGAGCCCGCCCGAGCCGGTGAGGACGAAATTGGCGTCGGTCTCGGCGGCGGAATCCTCCGCATAATCGAGATCGAGCACGGCGGTGCCCTCATAGATACCACAGGAGACGGCGGCGACCGGCTCCTTGAGCGGCATTTCGGCGATCAGACCTTCCTTGTGCATGCTCTCGAAACACTGGTGGAGCGCGACATAGGCGCCGGAGATCGACGCGGTCCGCGTGCCACCGTCGGCCTGGATAACGTCGCAATCGACGCGGATCTGCCGCTCACCGATCGCGGGAAGATCGCAAACCGCGCGTAAAGCGCGGCCGATCAGCCGCTGGATTTCCTGCGTGCGGCCGGATTGCTTGCCCCTGGCCGCCTCACGCGGCATGCGGCTGTGCGTGGAGCGCGGCAGCATGCCGTATTCCGCGGTCACCCAGCCATGCCCGGTATCGCGCAGAAAGGGCGGCGGACGGTCTTCCAGGCTGGCGGTGCACAACACATGGGTATCGCCGAATCTCACCATGCAGGAGCCCTCGGCGTGTTTGAGATAGCCGGCGTCGAGATGGACGTCTCTGAGCTGGTCGGGGGCGCGTCCGGATGGGCGCATAAAGCTGGACTCCTGTGTCGGGGGTTGAGTTCGCGCCTTGTAGCCAATGGCGCCCGCCAGGTCTACCGGACTTCGCGCAAATTCGGCGGGGCACGCCGTCTCGGTCCCGCCACCGAAACAAAAAACACGCTTCAGAAAGCCCTAATCCGACGGGTTTGCGATTCCATACGGTACCGTATGGCCAGCTTTTTGCATGGTTAATTCTTCATCAATACGCTACCGTATTGCCCGTGAAAGCTGCCGCAAAACCGCTCGATCGCGCAAGCTGGGTGGCCGCCGGGCTCGCGCGCCTGCGCCGCGACGGCATCGGTGCCGTCCGCATCGAGCTTCTGGCGCGCGATCTTGACGTGTCCAAGGGGAGTTTCTACTGGCATTTTTCGAAGCGCTCCGAATTGCTGACGGAAATCCTGGCCGCCTGGCGGCGATCCGACACGACGGCGGTCATCGAGGCGGTGGAGGCCGGCGGCGGCGGCCCCGAGGACCGGCTCTGGAAGCTGTTCGAGTTTATCGCGTCATCCGACCGCAGCCTGGAGCGCGCGGTGCGCAACTGGGCCGCAACCGACGCGGCGGCGGCGGACAGTCTTGCTCAGGTCGACCGGCGCCGCCTCGCCTATCTCGAAGACCTTTTCGTCGCCATGGGCTTTAACGCGGCGGACGCCAGCGCCCGGGCCGGACTCGCTTATGCCTCGGTCGTCGGCGAGACCGCCCGCGGCACGCCGATCGCACTCGCGGAACGGCTCCGCCATCACCGGCTTCTCATCTCGCAAATCTCCGGGCCGATATGAGCCGCCGGCATTGACGGTGGGACGGGAGATACATACATTCGCGGCGAATTTGGCATTCGCGACGAATTTGGCCCGGCGAATCCGGCATTTTGGATGAATCCGGCAGAGGCCCGTCGCAGACCCGGCGGACCGCCCCCGTCTCGAGACACGCAGTCATGAATCTTGCGGAGCTGAACGAACGTTCGCGGACAATCTTTCGGCAGATTGTCGAAACCTATCTGGAAACCGGCCAGCCGGTGGGCTCGCGCACGGTGTCTCGACTGGGCGACACATCACTCTCGCCGGCCTCGATTCGCAATGTGATGGCCGATCTGGAAGATGTCGGGCTTCTCGATTCGCCACACACCTCCGCCGGTCGGGTGCCCACGCATCTGGGCCTCAGGCTGTTTGTGGACGGGCTCCTGGAAACCGGCGACCTCACCTCGGAAGAGCGCGCCGATATCGAGAGCAAATGCGCCGCCGAAGGCACACGCCTCGAAGACGTGCTCGAGCGCGCCACGACCATGCTATCGGGACTCTCCCACTGCGCCGGCGTGGTGATGGCACCGACCATCAACGCGCCCTTGAAGCATGTGGAGTTTGTTAAGCTGGAGGAGGCCCGGGCGCTCGTCGTAGCGGTGACCGAGGATGGCGCCGTCGAAAACCGGCTCATCGACCTGCCGACGGGACTGCCGCCCTCGGCCCTGATGCAGGCCGCCAACTATCTGAATGCGCGGCTCGCCGGACGCACATTCGACCAGGCGACGGAGCTGATTGCCGGCGAGCTGCGCTCGAGGCAGGCCGAGCTCGATCAATTGACGCAAAAGGTGGTCGAGGCCGGCGTTGCCGAGCTTGCCGGCCAGGATGCGGGCCGCGAGACCCTGATCGTCAGGGGCCGCGCCAATCTCATCGACGACCTTGCCGCCATCGAGGACCTCGAGCGTATCCGCATGCTGTTCGACGATCTCGAACAGAAGCGCGATCTCGTCAAACTCCTGGATCTGGCGCGCGCCGGCGAGGGCGTGAAGATCTTCATCGGCGCGGAAAACAGCCTGTTTTCGCTGTCCGGCTCGTCGGTCATCGCCTCGCCCTACGTCAACGGCGCCAACCAGCTGGTCGGCGTCATCGGCGTCATCGGCCCGACCCGGATCAACTATGCGCGGATCATTCCCATGGTCGATTACACCGCAAAGGTGATCGGCCAGCTTCTGTAAATCGAATAACAAGATGGAATCGCATGTCTAAGAAAGACCAAGAAAACGCCGAAAAGACGGCTGAAGAGGCCCAGACGCCCGCCGATCAACCCGAAGCGCAAAACGACGCCCCCCCGGAGGGGGAGCCGGCCGCGGAGGACGCGACGGCGGCGCTCGCCGAGGAAGTCGCGACCTTGAAAGACCGCCTGATGCGCGCGGTCGCCGAGGCCGAAAATGTGCGCCGCCGGGGCGAGCGGGAGCGCGCCGATGCGGCTGCCTATGCGATCTCCAATTTCGCCCGGGACATGCTGACGATCTCCGACAATCTGCACCGCACCATCGAAGCCCTGCCCGAAAACCTGCGCAAGGAGGAAACGGTCAAAAGCTTTGTCGAAGGCGTCGAAATGACCGACCGCGAGCTCATCCGCGCTTTCGAAAAGCACGGCATCCGCCGGATCGAGCCGGTCGGCGAGCCCTTCGACCATAATTTCCACCAGGCCATGTTCGAGGTGGAGAATTCCGGACAGCCGCCCGGAACCGTGGTCCAGGTGGTGCAGGCGGGCTATGTGATCAAGGACCGGCTGCTCCGCCCGGCCATGGTCGGCGTCGCCAAGGGGCCGGCCGGCGAAGCCTCCGACGATGCCAAGGGCGGCGCGGTCGACGAGACGGTTTAGCGGACCTCCGCTTCGACCGTGACTTGCCCGGCCGTCTCGAAGGTCAGGGTGAGCGGCACCATGCCGCCGGATTTAACCTCGGCGCCGAACAGCATGAGATGCAGCCCGCCGGGCTCGAAAGTGACCGTCTCGCCGGCCGGGACCGGAACCCGTTCGACACGGCGCATGCGCATCACCCCATCCGCGTGTTCGTGCGTATGCAGCTCGATCCGCTCGATGCCCGGAACGGCCGCTGCTACCAAGGCGTCATCCGCGCCCGTATCGTTGCGCAGAATCATGTAGCCGACACCGGGCCGGCCCTCCAGGAGAGGCGGTTTGAGCGACGCCGAGACCACATGCACAGCGCCGGAGTGATCTTCGCCATAGGCCGGCATCACCAGCACAAAGAGGGAGAAGATGGCGATCAGCACACTACGGTTCATATCCGGTTTCCTCAGATGGCATTGGGATTGGTCGCGCGTCAGGGCCTCTTATCAGATGCGAAACCGGCACGGAAGCGGACAATCGGCCACACCCTCAAGAGGCCAATTTTGTGGCGAATATTGGGTCTTCCGACTTGCAGCATCGCGCCCGCATACTTATATCAGCCCCGAAAGTTGGGACGCGCCGCGGCACGGGGGAAAGATCTCTTCACACGAGGTCCACCTGGGCTGTGGACGGCTTCCCTGTATTTGACCACCTTATACGGAGGTTCCTTACGGTGCTTGGATAAGGCCAGGGGAACCGGCTGAGAGGAGCAAGACGAAGAACATGGCCAAAGTTATCGGTATCGATCTCGGAACCACCAATTCCTGTGTTGCCATCATGGATGGCGCCAAGCCCAAAGTCATCGAAAACGCCGAAGGCGCCCGGACCACGCCGTCCATGGTCGCCTTTACCGATTCCGGTGAGCGCTTGGTCGGCCAGTCCGCCAAACGGCAAGCGGTGACCAACCCGGACAACACGCTGTTCGCCATCAAACGGCTGATCGGCCGGCCTTTCAACGACCCGACGACCAAGAAGGACATCGAAATGGTGCCCTACGAGATCGTCAAGGCCGACAACGGCGATGCGTGGGTCGAGGCCCGCGGCGAGAAATACTCGCCGTCGCAGATTTCCGCCTTCATCCTGCAGAAGATGAAGGAAACCGCCGAGAGCTATCTCGGCGAAGACGTGGCCCAGGCGGTGATTACGGTTCCCGCCTATTTCAACGACGCCCAGCGCCAGGCGACCAAGGACGCCGGCAAGATCGCCGGCCTCGAAGTGCTCCGCATCATCAACGAGCCGACCGCCGCGGCACTCGCCTACGGGCTCGAGAAGGCCGACGGCAAGACCATCGCCGTATTCGATCTCGGCGGCGGCACCTTCGACATCTCCATCCTCGAGATCGGCGACGGCGTGTTCGAGGTGAAATCCACCAACGGCGATACCTTCCTGGGCGGCGAAGACTTCGACATGCGGCTCGTGGATTACCTGGCCGATGAGTTCAAGAAAGAGCAGGGCATCGATCTGCGCGGCGACAACCTCGCCCTGCAGCGCCTCAAGGAGGCTGCGGAAAAGGCCAAGATCGAGCTGTCGTCGGCGACCCAGACAGAGATCAACCTGCCCTTCATCACCGCCGATCAGGCCGGCCCGAAGCATCTCACCATGAAGCTGACCCGCGCCAAGCTCGAGGCGCTGGTGGACGATCTGGTCGGCCGCACCGTGGGCCCGTGCCAGGCCGCCTTGACGGACGCCGGGCTGAAGGCCGGCGAGATCGACGACGTGGTGCTGGTCGGCGGCATGACCCGCATGCCCAAGGTCATGGAGACGGTGAAGGAGTTCTTCGGCACCGAGCCCCATAAGGGCGTCAACCCTGACGAGGTGGTGGCCATGGGCGCCGCCATCCAGGCCGGCGTGCTGCAGGGCGACGTCAAGGACGTGCTGCTCCTGGACGTCACGCCCCTGAGCCTCGGTATCGAGACGCTGGGTGGCGTGTTCACCCGGCTGATCGACCGCAACACCACGATCCCGACCAAGAAGAGCCAGGTCTTCTCCACCGCCGAGGACAATCAGAGCGCCGTCACCATCCGCGTGTTCCAGGGCGAGCGTGAGATGGCCGCGGACAATAAACTGCTCGGCCAGTTCGATCTGGTCGGCATCCCGCCGGCGCCGCGCGGCATTCCGCAGGTGGAGGTGACCTTCGACATTGACGCCAACGGCATCGTCAACGTCTCGGCAAAGGACAAGGGCACCGGCAAGGAACAGCAGATCCGCATCCAGGCCTCGGGAGGCCTCTCCGACACCGACATCGAGCAGATGGTCAAGGACGCGGAATCTCATGCGGAAGAAGACAAGAAGCGGCGCGCCCTGGTCGAGGCCAGGAACAATGGCGAGGGCCTGATCCACGCCACCGAGAAGAACCTGTCCGAGCATGGCGACAAGGTCGGCGCCGAACAGAAGACCGCCATCGAGGAAGCTATCGCGGCGCTCAAAGGAGCGCTGGAGGGCGAGGATGTCGACGACATCCAGGCCAAGACCGAAGCGTTGGCGCAGGCCTCCATGAAGCTCGGCGAGGAAATCTACAAGGCCGAGCAGGCCAGTGCGGAGACGGCCGAAGCGCCGGACGACGGCGATGCCGGGGAAGCGCCCGGCGGCGGCGATGAGGGCGATGAGGGCGACGTGGTCGACGCCGACTTCGAAGAGGTCGACGACGACAAGACCTCGAAATCGGCCTAAGCCCCGGTTGGTGCGCATGACGATCGCCCGCGGCATCACCATCATGCCGCGCGCGGTCGCCGCCGGCCCTACCGCTTCCGAGTGCCATGACTAAGCGCGATTATTACGATGTGCTCGGCGTCTCCCGGGGCGCCGACGCGCGCGAGATCAAATCCGCCTTCCGGCGCATGGCCAAGGAATACCATCCCGACCGCAACCCCGGCGACGCCAACGCGGAGCAGCAGTTCAAGGAGGTCAACGAGGCCTACGACGTCCTCAAGGACGATCAGAAACGCGCCGCTTATGACCGCTTCGGCCACGACGCCTTTGCCAATGGCGGCGGCCCGGGCGGCCCCGGCGGCATGGATTTCTCCGCCAATTTCTCGGATATCTTCGACGATCTGTTCGGCGAGTTCATGGGCGGCTCCCGGCGCCGGCGCCCCGCGGCCAAACGCGGCGGCGATCTCCGCTTCAACCTCGAAGTCACCTTAGAAGACGCCTTTCGCGGCAAGGAGACGACGATCACCGTGGCGACCACGGTGACCTGTTCGGACTGCGACGGATCGGGCGCCGAAGCCGGCTCCAGCCCCGAAACCTGTACGACGTGCTCGGGTGCCGGCAAGGTCCGCGCCCAGCAGGGCTTTTTCGTGGTCGAGCGCACCTGCCCGACCTGCCATGGCACCGGGCGGATCATCGCCAACCCCTGCAAGGCCTGCAGTTCGTCTGGCCGCGTGCATAAGGAAAAGACACTTACGGTCAAAATCCCGCCCGGGGTCGAGGAGGGCACCCGCATCCGCCTCGCGGGCGAAGGCGAAGCCGGGGTCAGGGGCGGGCCGCCGGGCGATCTCTATATCTTCCTCACGGTCCGGCCGCACAAGCTCTTCCAGCGCGACGGCACGACGGTTTATTGCGCCGTGCCGATCCCGATGACGAGCGCCGTCATGGGCGGCGAGATCGAAGTGCCGACCATCGGCGGCGGCCGCGCCAAGGTGAAAATCCCGGAAGGCACGCAATCGGGCAAGCAGTTCCGCCTGCGCATGAAGGGAATGCCGCAGCTCAATTCCACTATTCACGGCGATATGATCATCGAGATCAACGTGGAAACGCCGGTCAACCTCAACCGCCGACAGAAAGAGCTGATGCGCGACTTCATCGAGGCCGGCGGCGATAAGATGAGCCCGCAATCGGAGGGCTTTTTCTCCAAGGTCAAGGAGCTCTGGGAAGACCTGACCGAATAGGGCTCTCGGCGACCAGCAATCCCAACAGACCCAGCGCATAGAGCGGGTAGGCGAAACGAAACCCGCCGACCGCAAGATGGATAGCCTCGGCGCCGGCAAAGGCGGCGAGCAGCAGCGCAGCGCCCACGAGCCGCGTCCGCGCCATCGGGAACAATGCCGCACCGGCCAGCTCCGCGCCGATGAGGAGGAGGTGGCCGAAATCCGCGGCCCCGCCCAGACCGAAGAGCGCAAGCCCCGCGGCAGCCGCGCAAAGGCCGGCGAATCCCGCCCTGAGCCAGGCCAGCCAGGCGCGCCGTCTCTGGCGCCGGGCCAGCGGCTCTCTGTACCACCGACGCGCCGCCGGGTCGGCCAGTTCTTCCGACGTATAGAGGCCGCCGATCCAGGCTTTGCTCATGAGATCCGGGTTGCCGTCCCGGAAACGCGCCCAGTCACGCGCGTCGCTGCGTGACATGCGGTCGGAAATGGCGGCAAGGAAGGCGACCGTGATCGTCTCGTGATACTTCTCCGGCGCGCCGGCCCTGGCCGCGATGGCGCGAAGCGCGGCGGCATATCGCGGGATCGCGTCCGAAAGCGGCAACCTCTTTAGAAGCAGAAAAGCCGCGCGCACATGCTCCGCGTGACGGAAGCCGGCCGGATCAAGGCGATCGGCCAGGAAATCCGACAGGAATTCCGTGTCGGTCATCCCTCTTTCTCCTCGAGCCGGTGGCTGGAAGACGCGTCAAGGTCCAGGCCGTAGACGGCCTTCAGCGCCGCGACTTTTTCCAGCGTCTCGTCCGAAAAAGGCAGCTTGCCCTCGAAAACATGCAAGACGATCCCTTCCAGGAGATCGCCAAGGCTCATCTCCTTGTACTCGGCGAGGCCCTTGAGCACCTTCAAGAGCCGCTTTTCCAGGCGCACCCCGGTCTGCACGCGGGTGATCATCTGCCGGTCCGGCATCGCTGTTCTCCAATCTATGGTACCAATGTACCAACATAACACGCATTAATCAAGCCTCAGGCTTCCCCGCTTGCGTCGCGGCCCGTGCGCGGGCTACATGGGCTGCCGAATTTGCGACAGAGGGAGGGCGGTGTATGAGGATCGGCGTGACCGGGGCGGCGGGTCAGATGGGCCGCGCCGTCATCCAGGCGGTTTTGGCCACGCCCGGTGTCGAGCTTGTCGGCGTCCTCGAGCGGGCCGACAGCGATGCCGTCGGCAGCGCCGTCGCCGGCAGCGCGCTCGCGATCGGTGACCGGGCGGAGCCCGTGTTCGAAGCCTCGGACGCCGTCATCGATTTTTCCGCGCCGGCTGCTACGGCCGGCTACGCGGAACAGGCCGCGGCGGCGGGTGTCGCCTTGGTGACCGGCACCACCGGGCTCGCCTTCGAGGAGCAGGCCGCCGTGCAAAAAGCGGCCGAGACGGTTTGCATCGTCCAATCCGCCAATTTTTCCCTGGGCGTCAACCTGCTCCTGGCGCTGACCCACAAGGCGGCCCAGGCGCTGGACGAGAACTTCGACATCGAGATTCTGGAGTTACATCACAATCACAAGGCCGATGCGCCCTCCGGCACCGCGCTCGCCCTCGGCCGCGCGGCGGCGGAAGGCCGGAACGTCGTGCTGGACGACGTCGCCGATCGCGCACGGGACGGCATCACCGGCGCCCGGCGGCCGGGCGACATCGGTTTCGCAAGCTTGCGCGGCGGCACCGCGGCCGGCGATCACACGGTGCTGTTTGCCGGGCCCAAGGAGCGTATCGAGCTGACCCACCGAGCCGAAGACCGGGCCATCTTCGCCACCGGCGCGGTGGCGGTGGCGCAGTGGACCAAAGGCCGGCCCGCCGGGCTCTACGCCATGTCCGACGTTTTGGGGATTTAGCCCTGTTTCAACGGCGCCAGCGCTCTCTTCAGCGCGTCAGCGACCTCCCGCCGCTCCGCCGGGGTGAGAAAGCTGCCGACGATCAGGCTTTTGCCGTGGCTTCTGAGGCGAATCTGGCTCTTGTCTGTCACCGGCTCATCGAGCTCGACCCTCAGCCAATAGGGCTGAAACCGCCATTGGCGCCTGGCTCCCGACGGCCAGACCCGGGCGACCGTCAACTCGTTTTCGGTCAGATGGAGGCGCTCCTCGAGCCGGGCCGCGGCGTAATTGGCACGAAAGGCGAGATAGACGATCGCCACATCGAGCCCGAAAAAACCGAGGACCGGCCACGCGCCGAGCAGCAGAAACGACACGCCGGCAATGAAGCTGACGGTGCAGAGAATGCACATCACCACAAGAAAGCCACGCGGGCCGAGCGAACGGTGCGGCCTGAGCACCGCATCGAACAGGGCGCGTGTCGGGTCCGAAGTCATGCGCACCAGCCTACGCCCTCACTCCGGCAGCCGCAAACGATTGTGGCTTGCGGGCGCAGTCCAACCGCTTAAGGTGACGTCATGACGCCTGAACATGTCGACGAGTTCTTTGCCCGCCTCAAGGCCCGCAATCCCGAGCCCCGGGGCGAGCTTGACCATGTCAATGTCTACACCTTGTTGGTCGCCGTCGTGCTCTCGGCCCAGGCCACCGACAAGGGCGTCAACAAGGCGACCCGGGACTTGTTCAAGATCGTCGATACGCCGCAAAAGATGCTGGATCTGGGATTGGACGGGCTCAAGGAGCATATCCGCACCATCGGGCTCTATAATTCCAAGGCCAAGAATGTGATGGCGCTGTCGGGCATGCTGATCGAAGAGCACGGCGGCGACGTGCCGCATGACCGCGATGCTCTCGAACGCCTGCCCGGCGTCGGGCGCAAGACCGCCAATGTGGTTCTCAACATGGCCTTCGGCGAGGCCACCTGCGCGGTGGACACGCATGTCTTCCGGCTTTCCAACCGTACCGGGCTGGCGCCCGGCAAGACGCCGCTGGCGGTGGAGACCAGGCTGATGGAAGTGATTCCCGCCGAATATGCGCGGGACGCGCATCACTGGCTGATCCTGCACGGCCGCTATATCTGCAAGGCCCGCAAGCCCGATTGCCCGGACTGCCCGGTGGAAGACCTCTGCGCCTATGAGGCGAAAACAACCGTCTAGGACGGCCCGAAGTCAGTCGGTCTTCAGTCGGTCTGGGGCCATTTCCCGCCGGGCAGTAGCGTAATCAGACACGCCTGCGCGTCGGCCGGCGCGCCGGCGCCGTCGCGCGCCTCCACGTGATCGGCGCGAAAATGCTCGCCGGGCGCTTCCTCATAGAAGAACAGGTCGAAGACGCAGCCGGGCCCGCGATACTGCGCGAGCTGAGCGTGATCTTCCCAGCGCACAAAGGCCGGCGCGCCGAGAAGCGCCTGCACCTGCATCGGCGTGAGACCCAAAAGTTCCGCAGGATCCGGCTTGGGCGGCGGCGGAGGCAGGGGCGGCGGGGGTGGCGGCACGACACTAACGGGCTCGGCAACGACCAGCTCGGGCGCCACGGGTTCCGGTTCGGCCGCGCAGCCCGACACGCATACCAATACCGCCAGCAGCGCCCCATGGCTTCGCATTCACCCTAGACCTTCTTGCCCTTGACGATCGTGCCGTGAAACACATGCACCATGAACGCGGTGGCGATCAAGGGGGCGATGAGATTGAGGAGGGGGACCATGAACATCAGGGTGATCACGAAGCCGGCAACGAGGAACTGCGGCCGGCGCGCCCGGCGCAGCTTGGCTGCATCGGGGGGCAGGAAATGGCGTATGGCGATCTGCTCGTAATACTCGCGGCCCAACAGATAGCTGTTGATGACGATGAAGAGCGCCGTGCCGCCGAAGATGGTGAACATGAACAAAAGATAGAGCGGCAGCGCCAGGAGGTTGATGCCGATGGTCACCGCCATGAATTTCAGGCCGGAGGCGAGCGCTTCGCGCCAGCCGACGGCGCGGTTCGCCCGGTTGGCGGGATAGTGCTTTTCCTCCACCGCATCGACGATGCCGTCGAGGAACAACGACAGGACCGCGGTCGACACCGCCGGGAACAGGAGCCAGGCGACCACCAGAAAGAGGAAGCTGACGAGCACGGCGACGGC
>JAKSBY010000305.1 GCA_022360855.1 Sphingomonadales bacterium
GTTGTTGACCGTGGTCGGGCAGCCCCAGACGCCGACATTCGCCGGAAACGGCGGCTTCAGCCTCGGCTGGCCCTTCTTGCCCTCGAGGCTTTCGATCAGCGCCGTCTCCTCGCCGCAGATATAGGCGCCGGCGCCGCGGTGGACATAGACGTCGAAATCGTAGCCTGACCCGCACGCATTCTTGCCGATCAGGCCGGCCTCGTAGGCTTCCTGGATGGCGGCATCGAGCGTATCCGCCTCCTCGACGAACTCGCCGCGGATGTAGATATAGGCGGCCACGGCGCGCATGGCGAAGCCGGCGATCAGGCAGCCCTCGATCAGCTTGTGCGGATCGTGGCGCATCATGTCGCGGTCCTTGCAGGTGCCGGGCTCGCCCTCGTCGGCATTAACCACCAGATAGCTCGGCCGGCCGTCGGTTTCCTTGGGCATGAAGGACCATTTCAGGCCGGTCGGGAAGCCGGCCCCGCCGCGGCCCCTCAGCCCCGAGGTCTTGACCTCCTCAATGATGGCTTCCGGGCCCATCTCAAGGATCTTCTTGGTGCCGTCCCAGTCGCCGCGCTTCCGGGCGGCTTCCAGGTTCCAGGGCTCGGCGCCATAAAGATTGGTGAAGATGCGGTCGGCGTCTTTCAGCATCACGCCTCCCCCGCCAGCTCGGTGAGCGTCGTCGCGCCGCCGACGGGCGCGGAGGTCTGGCGTTCGACCTGCGGGCCGGCCTCGGGCGTCTCGCCGGCCTTCAGCGCCTTCAGGATCTTGCGCATGGACCCGCCATCCAGATCCTCGAAATATTTGTGGTGGATCGAGCAGACCGGCGCGTTGACGCAGGCGCCGAGGCATTCGACCTCGAGAAGCGTGAACTTGCCGTCTTCCGTGGTCTCGCCAAAGCCGATGCCGAGCTCGTCCCGGCACGCCGCGACCACGTCGTCGGAGCCCCTGAGCCAGCAGGGCGTGGTGGTGCACACCTCGATCACGTGCTCGCCCACGGGCTTTAAGTTGTACATGGTATAGAAGGTGGCCACCTCCATCACCTTGATCATCGGCATGCCGAGGCATTCCGCCACATGCTCGATGGCTGAAACCGGCAACCAGCCGCCATTTTGCGCCTGCGCCTGGCTGAGAAGCGGCATCACCGCGCTGGCCTGCCGGCCGGCCGGATATTTGGCGATCTCGGCCTCGGCCCAGGCTTTGTTTTCAGGCGTAAAGACAAAGACCTCGCCGGATTTCACCGCAACACTCACCGGTCCACCTCCCCGAACACGATGTCGAGCGAGCCGAGGACCGCCGGCGCGTCGGCCAGCATGTGGCCCTTGCACAGGAAGTCCATGGCCTGGAGATGCGCGAAACCCGGCGCCCGGATGCGGCATTTGTAAGGCTTGTTGGAGCCGTCGGAAACGAGATAGACGCCGAACTCGCCTTTTGGCGCCTCGACCGCCGCATAAACCTCGCCCTCGGGCACGTGGTAGCCTTCGGTATAGAGCTTGAAATGATGGATCAGCGCCTCCATGGAGCGCTTCATCTCGCCGCGCTTGGGCGGCGCCACCTTGCGGTCGTCGGTCTGCACCGGCCCCGGCGGCATCTCCTCGCAGCACTGCTTCATGATCTTGAGCGACTGGCGCATCTCCTCCAGCCGCACGACGAAACGGTCGTAGCAGTCGCCGTTGGTGCCGACGGGGATGTCGAAATCCATCTTGTCGTAGACCTCGTAGGGCTCGGCCTTGCGCAGGTCCCAGGCGAGCCCGGAGCCACGCACGATGGGGCCGGAGCCGCCCCAGGCCATGGCCTCCTCGGCGCTGAGGACGCCGATATCCACGTTGCGCTGCTTGAAGATGCGATTCTCGACCAAAAGGTCTTCCATATCGCCCAGAACCTTGGGGAAGGTCTCGCACCAGGCGAGAATATCCTCGATCATGCCGTCGGGGATGTCCTGATGCACGCCGCCGGGCCGGAAATAGGCGCAGTGCAGCCTCGCACCCGATGCGCGCTCGTAAAACTCCATGAGCTTTTCGCGTTCCTCGAAGCCCCACAGGATCGGCGTCAAGGCGCCCACATCCATGGCATGCGTGGTCACGTTCATGAGGTGATTCAGGATTCGTGTAATCTCTGAAAAAAGCACTCTAATATATTGAGCACGCGGCGGAATATGGCATCCGAGAAGCTTCTCTACTGCGAGGGCGAAGGCGTGCTCCTGACACATGGGCGAGACGTAGTCCAGCCGGTCGAAATAGGGCACGGCCTGCAGATAGGTCTTGTGCTCAATGAGCTTTTCGGTGCCGCGATGGAGGAGCCCGATATGGGGGTCGACGCGCTCGATCACCTCGCCGTCCAACTCCATCACCATGCGCAGCACGCCGTGCGCGGCGGGATGCTGGGGCCCGAAATTGATCGAGTAGTTGCGGATGTCGACTTCGGCCATCAACTCGCCTCCGGCCCCGCCGGCTCGTCCGCCTTCTCATCGCCCGGGAGGATGTATTTGGCGCCCTCCCACGGGCTCATGAAATCGAAATCGCGGAAATCCTGGGTCAACTTGACGGGCTCGTAGACCACCCGCTTCTCTTCCTCGGAATAGCGCAGCTCCACATAGCCGGTAAGCGGAAAGTCCTTCCTGAGCGGAAAACCCTGGAAGCCGTAATCGGTGAGGATGCGGCGCAAATCCGGGTGATCGGAAAACAGGATGCCGTACATGTCCCAGGTTTCGCGCTCATACCAGCCGGCGGTCGGGAAAACCCCGGTGACGCTGGGGACGGGATCGCCTTCGGGCACTTCGAGCCTGACCCGGATGCGCTGGTTCAGATGCATGGATAGAAGGTGGTAGACCACATCGAAGCGCTTGGCGCGGCCCGGACGGTCGACCGCAGTGATATCGATCAGTACCTTGAACAGAGATTTGGCATCGTCGCGCAGGAAGCTCAGCACCTCGACGATGCGGTCGGCGCGCACGGCGAGGTTGAGCTCGCCCTCGGCGATCTCGAAGCCGCGCACATGGTTCTCCAGGGACGTCTGGATGTGCTCGCCAAGTTCCTGCAAAGCGCTGTCCATCAACTCTTCACCTTAAGGGCCGACCCGCCGGTTAGCGGGCCAGGGTCCCGGTTCTGCGGATTTTCTTCTGAAGCTGGAGGATGCCGTAAAGCAGCGCCTCTGCCGTCGGCGGGCAGCCCGGCACGTAGATATCGACCGGCACGATGCGGTCGCAGCCGCGCACCACCGAATAGGAATAGTGGTAATAGCCGCCGCCATTGGCGCAGCTTCCCATGGAGATCACATAGCGCGGCTCCGACATCTGGTCGTAGACCTTGCGCATGGCCGGCGCCATCTTGTTGGTGAGCGTGCCGGCGACGATCATCACGTCGGACTGGCGCGGGCTCGCGCGCGGCGCGAATCCAAACCGCTCCACGTCGTAGCGCGGCATCGAGGTGTGCATCATCTCGACCGCACAGCACGCCAGTCCAAAGGTCATCCACCAGAGCGAGCCGGTACGCGCCCAGTTGATCAGATCGTCGGCCTGCGTAACGATAAAGCCCTTGTCGCTCAACTCCGCGGAAACTTCACGGAAATAGGGATCGTCACCGGCGGCCGTCGGCGCGGCCGGGGCGATCGCGGTGTCGCTTACTCCCATTCAAGCGCTCCTTTACGCCACTCGTATATGAATCCTACGGTCAGAATGCCGAGGAAGATCATCATCGACCAGTAGCCGTAGACGCCGATGTCGCCGAGCGCGACCGCCCAGGGAAACAGGAAGGCGACCTCAAGATCGAAAATAATGAACAGAATGGCGACCAGATAGAAGCGCACGTCGAAGCGTCCGCGCGTGTCTTCGAAGGCCTCGAATCCGCACTCGTAAGCCGAGAGTTTTTCCGGATCCGGCTGCTGCGGCGCGATCAGCCAGGCGAGCCCGACGAACGCCACCGCCATGACGATAGCGATGCCGAGAAAGATCAGAATCGGCAGATATTCGAGGAGAAGGTTCTCCATGGGCCTCGGTCGTCCCGTCTGAGGGGGCGCGGCGTGCGCCAAAAACCGCGGCCAGTATAGTCACCGCACCGCACAAATCAAAGCCTAGTTGGTGCCTGCGCGCAGGCTTTTTGTCGCATTTTGTAAAGCCTATCTCGCTGGCCGGAAAAGCTCAATCGAAGGCCGCGATCACTGTTTCGATGGGAAGAAACAGGGTGCGGCTGTCCGCCGGGTACTCGATGAATTCGGCGCAGGCCATGTAGAAGCGCTTCGCCCGCTCATCCGCAGCATGCACGAGCACTGCACCGATGCCGATACTGCGTGAGGCGACCACGATCCGGCGCAGCGCGTCGGATAAGATATCTCCACCCAGGCCGCGTCCCGCGTAATCGCGGCTCACTGCCAGACGCCCGATGATCGAAACGGGAATCGTATTGGGCGCATTGCGCCGTAGTTTTCCCGGGACAGATGCGCGCTCGACAGAACCGGCCGAGATACAAAAATAGGCGACAACACGGCCATCGTCGCACACAACATAGGTGCGGGAAAATCGGCTCTCGTTCTTCAGCGCCCTGTGCTTGAGCCAGTCGTTCAGGACCGCATCTCCGCAATCGAAAGCGGACAGATCATGATCCGCCGTCAAAGGCGCCGGAGCCGATAGCTTCACGTGTCAGCCCCGTTCGATCAGGCGTCACACCTCCCAGGCCGGGGTGCGACGCAACAGAGCGCGCAGTTTGGGCCCTGGTGCCGGAGGATTGTCGAGCGCCTGCATGAAAGCATCGTAGCGCTCCGGGTCCAACACAAACAGGCGCTGATCCAGAAGAACGTCGATAGCAACCCTGCGCGCACTCTCGACCATGAACTCGGTCCGCGTCTTGCCCAAAACAGCGGCCGCGTCATCAATAAGCTGGCGGGTCCGCGTCTCGATACGCAGATTGATGCTGCCCTTGGTATCGGTAGCCGAGGGTCGAGAAAATGACTGTCGCTTTTCCATAGCAGCAGTATGAGCTGATGTATCTACATTGTCAATACAGATCAGTGTGCAACCATATGACGCAACCGTTGGCCTTTTCCCGGAGCTTCGCCTCACGACCTCGGGAAGCTGACCCCTTTCAAGGTTTCGATGAGGTAGCTGTAGAATCCCTTCACATTGACATCCGTCGCCACGGACAGACTGGTGCCCGAGCCTGCCGTCATCGTGCCCTGTGTAGTCGGGTCGTCGCTGGTGTCGATCGACATCGCCATCTGCTCGATCGTGAACAGGCCCGGGTTGCCGAGATAGGCGGTGGTCACCGTGTCCCAGAAGCTGTAGCCGGCCTGGAACGCGACCATTGCATACATTTGAGCCGCGAAATCGATCACCGGATAGTCTGCCGCCACCGGGAAGAACCAGGTGCGCAGGACGTCCGGCGTCAGGATCACCTTGTTGGTGACATTCAGGGGAAACAGAACGAAGGGAATCCCGCTCTGCCAAACAGTGTCGACCGCCCAGGGATCCCAATAGGCGTTCCATTCGGCATTGGGGTTGGCGCCCGGCGCGATCCCGGTATCCACATTGCCGACCGGCGGGCCTGACTGCCCGGCGGGCGTGTAGGCCCCGCCCATCCAGACGATTTCGGAAATCAGGTCCCTGGCGTCCGGATTCGCCTTGAGACCATCCGAGATCGGCGTTAATGGCCCGAGCGAGAGCAGCGTGAACTTGACGTCGTCGCCGGTCTGCTCCGCCTGGCGCCGCATCTGATCGACCCAGCCGGTCTTGGTGATCAGCTGCTGGTGATTGCCGCTGCCGCCGCGGTTGACGATCGGCAACAAAGCCGCCTGCAGGGCGTATTGCCGGTAGATCCACGGGAACTGGTTCCAGCCGCGCGCCGAACTGACCGCGACCGCAGTGCTGGAGGACGCCAGGTTCAGGAGCTTGGCGCAAAGATCGGCCGTCGGCTCCGCCAGGCAATCCCCATTGACGATTTCGGTACCGATGAAGGCGATGTCGGGCATGGCCGTCAACATGAGCATCGACACAAGCTCGTCGACCGCGCCGTCCTGATAAAGAATGACGTATTTGGTCATGCTACCTATCCCCCAATCTTTGCGCATGCGCGATACCCGGCTGATCCTACAACCAAAATGCAGGATCAGAAAGATTTTCTACTTGAGGGAGAGTGGCGGGAGTGACGGGACTCGAACCCGCGGCCTCTGGCGTGACAGGCCAGCGCTCTAACCAACTGAGCTACACCCCCGGAGATGGGGCCGGAGTGATGTAAGCCAGCCCCCCAGGCCTGTCAAGCAGGGAGTGGCCAAACGTCATGCGGATACGCTAGGCTCCGCTTAAGTCTGCAAACGGGAGCGCCGCCATGGTGCTGGTCAACTCGACAATGCTGGAGCTGGGGACCGAAGCGCCGGACTTCCGCCTGCCCGACCCGGCGGGCCGGATGCACGCGCTTGCCGACTTCGCTGACGCACAGGCCCTCCTGATCGCGTTCATCTGCAACCACTGTCCATACGTTAAGCACATCAAACCCGCATTCTCCGACTTCGCGCGGGAGTATGGAGCACGCGGGCTGGCGGTCGTAGCCATCAGTTCCAACGACATCTCTACCCACCCGGCGGACGCACCCGAGAAGATGCAGGAAGACGCCGAGACGTTCGGCTATATATTTCCGTATCTATTCGACGAAAGCCAAGCCGTCGCCAAGACCTACCGCGCGGCCTGCACACCGGATTTTTTCCTTTTCGATGCCGAACGCAGGCTGGTCTATCGCGGGCGCTTTGATGAGTCGAGCCCCGGCAAGTCCGTCGCCGTCACCGGCGCCGACCTCAGACGCGCCGTCGATGCGACCCTCGCCGGCGAACGCTATGACGGACCGGAAATCCCCAGCATGGGCTGCAACATCAAATGGAAGCCCGGCAACGCACCGGACTACTTCGGCTGAGCCATTAGCGCTTGCCGATCGTAAAGGCGGTCCTCCATTCGCGCGTCGCGACGCCCTCGCCTACCTTGTATTCGGCAATGAATCTCACGCTATACCGGCCCGGCGTCGTGAGATTGAGCCAGGCGGTATGGACGCCGTCGCCCTTCTTGCCGTCCCCGCCCGTTCCGTCGTCAGTGAGAACCACGCGTTCGGGCTTGGGCAGGTCCGGGATCTTGGGCGGGTCCTGCGGCCGACCCTTCGGGTCCGAGCCGACCTGGTCCTCCTTGGTCGAGTCCCCCCTCGGCGGCAGATTACGCCGAACCAGGGCGGTGACTCTCACCGCCTCGCCCAAGATTTCCCGATTTCGGTGAAGCGAGGCAAAAAGATAGGCGCCGGCCTTGTCGGCCTTGGCCCGAGCGCTCAGACGGAGCTTCGTGCCGCCGAGAACCATGATCGCCACATTCTCCCGTTCGCCCTGGTTACGCGCCCCGAGCGTCCAATACCCCTCATGCAGGATGGAGCCACCATCGGCGCATGCGTAGGGCAGCGAGACCCGGATCAGCCGGTAGCGGTTGCCGCCGCGTGTCGCGTAGCCGGCATGGTCCTTGTCGGCGATCTTGCAGTTGGTGTCGGGGCCGGTCAGCGCGAACGCCAGTTGGTCGGGATTATCCGTCTCCCAATGGGTGGCAAAGGTCAGCGAACTGTCGTCCGCGGTCGCGAAGATCCGCTGCCGGGCCGTACCCCCGCGACGCAGGTTGAAGTCCGGATCGATGACCACATCTTCGTTCACCGACAAGCTGGCGACGGTCATGAAGAGCTTGGACAGCTCGGTCGCCGATAATGTCTGTTCCTCGAAGTGGCCGCCGCCGCGGCTGGACGTCATGTCCTCCAGCTCCACGGTGTTGAGCGTCGAACCGAAGCCGACGCTGTAGAACGTCATGTCTGTGGGAACCACGGCGTCGATGTCGGTGATGTCCGAGCCCGCCGGCGTGTTGTGGCGACCGTCCGAGAACAGGAACAGGATTTGCCTGGCGTTGAGCGCCATCGGGCCGGTCAACTGAGCGGTTCCTTCGGTCGCGCCATCGATAATGTTGGTCGACCCGCCCGCCACCATGTTGGCGATGGCCAAGTGGGCGTCCGCGACACTGGCCGAATCCAGCGCCTGCAGGTCGAAGACCGGCGACAACGGCACCACCGCGGCGTTGAACTGGGTCATACCGAGTTGATGGCCGCCCACCAGCTCCACATAGTCGATGAACTCGTCGGCCGCCGCCTGCAAGGCCTCGAGCTTGGTCAGGGCCGGGTCCGCCGACACCAGATTCATCGAGCCCGATCGGTCGAGCACCATCAGGATGTCGGACTTGACGTCGGTCAGCGGCCCGGCCAGCGAGAAGTCCTGGGGTCCGGACGGGAACGACGCCGCCTTGGCCGAGACCTCGGCAACCCAGATCCCTTCCATCGGGCTCTGAACCGAGACCTGCTCGACATTGTTCAGCGCATCATCGCCGCCATTTCTGACCGCGGCGTTTTCGGGAATCGTCGGGTCCAGAATCCACGGCGTGAACACCGTCGAATCCGGCGCGATCAGCCGCAGATCGAGATCGTTGACCAGCTTCGGCACGGTCTGCGCCAATGCCGGATCACCGGCCGGGTCGGACCAGACCAGCGTCATATGCGTCTCCGCCTGGCCTGGCGGAACATAGAAGCTATAGGTCAGAGCGCCCGCACCGCCGACGCCGTCGGCCACGGTGAGCGTGTCTTCCAGATATCCCGGGCCGCCGGGGCGCTGCAGTAGGTCGACGGCTGCCTGGATATCGGCGATCCCCCAACCCGTGGCGTAATCCGGGCCCGTGGTCGCCTGGCCGATGCCGGCGACGTCTCTGGCCGTCTGAATCAGAGCTGCCTTGATGGTTGCCGGCGTCAGCGTAAGACCCATATTGGTTGCTTCTTCAATCAGCAGCACGGCCATGCCCGCGACTGCCGGCGTAGCCATGGATGTGCCACTTCGGAGGCCTGACGCGGTATCGCTTGTATCTTCAAGCGAGAGAACCGCGTCACCATGGGCAACCAGATCGGGCTTCAGCCGCCCGTCATCGGTGGGGCCGTAGTTGGAGAAGGTCGAAATCGCGGTGCCTTGATTTACGGAGCCCACCGTAACCACATTCTTCGATGCCCCGCGTGGCTTGATACAATCCGCATCAACACCGGCATTGAATCCGCTGTGCTGGCAGTCATTGGGCGGCGTCGGTATGATACCGACATCGGTGACGCCATCCCAGTCGTCGTTGCGGTCGTTGCTGGCCGAAACGAAGACCGCGAGTCCAGTCTGCGCGACCACGGTATCGAAATTCTGCGACGTGTTGGTGTACTCCCCAAACGAATCATGGTTGTCGGTAAAGGCGTCGCCGTTATTGTTCCAGCCGATGCCGATGCTGTAGGAGTGGTTGGAGACGACGATGGGTGTCGGGTCTCCCGGTGCGCCTGCCGAAGTCGCGGCGTTCGTCATTTCGTTGGCGTCGTCGGCGGAATCCCAGTTGGCGATCGTGACCGCAGGCGCCATGCCCTCGGTACCGACGGCCGCGACACCAGCAGAGCCGAGCGTCCCGGCCACATGCGTGGCATGGCCCGAAAGCGTGGTCACTTGACCGGGCTCATCGATGACACGCGGCGTCAAGTCGTTATGAGTCGAGCGAATAACGCCCGCCCCCGAGGCCTCCCAAACGCCGGCGGACACGCCGGCACCGCTCAGATTGTAGGGCGCCGCCTGAACGTCATCGACGTTCGACAGCGGCTGCACATTGGCCACGTTGTCCGGTTCCACGGGCGGCTCCTCGGGCTCGATCCAGCGGACGATATCACTGGCCGCGAGGGCTTCGAGATCAGCCGGATCGATCACCAAGATGGCGGTATGAAGTACGGAGAATGCTCTTGGATCGAACGATTCCAGGCCTGCATTCAGCGGACCCCGTTGCAGCTCTTGAACCTCGGCCGGGGTGACGTCGGAGTGGAAGAGAACCGAATAGGCGGCCCGCCCGCCGGTGCGCAGTTGCCATTCGAACGGAGCTTCCCGCAACGCCTTGGGCGACGTCTTCACCGACACCGGATAGAGGTCGGCCCAGCGGACGGCGTCGTTACGCGCCAGGGCGCGGACACCACGACGCGCCGCACTGGCGGCCCAGGTCCGGCCATCCAGCGGGTCCAAAAACGCAACGCCGGCCTTTTCGAGCTGCGCCAGCACAGCCGGCTGCGGACGAACATGGAACTGCACCAGAAGGTGTACGCGCCCCTCGGCATTGCCCGTCAGCGCGGCGCGTTCCTTGGCCGCCGACGCGGCGCGGTTTCTCAAATCCTTCGGCGTAGCGTCGGGAGGGACGAAGGTCTCGGCGCGGAATTGGACCGCATAGCCCGTGCCTTCTTCACTCGCCGGGCGTGCCGTCGCGGATATCGACAGAACGACCGCCAAAATGGCGGCAGCCAGAATCTTGTGCATGTTTTCCCCCATCAGAGCCGCTCAACCGGTGCAGCACTTTTCCGGCGCCGCGCTAAGGCACCTGTTGAGGGCATGCACCAGTGCGAGCATGTTCCAAGTAACTGACGTATAAATTGTATTCGGCGATCTGTCGAGCGCGTTACCGCTACAATGCGACAGCCTTACCGATTGAGCCGAGGCTCTTGAGGGCGAAGTGTGGTGGGCGGTGAAGGGTTCGAACCTCCGACCCCCTCGGTGTAAACGAGGTGCTCTACCAGCTGAGCTAACCGCCCGACTTCTTTGGCCAGAACGCGGAGTTTCCGCGTCCGCGCTTTATATTTCGTGAAAAGCCAGCCGGCAACCGGGCACTAACGACAAGCGGCGCGGAACCGGGTTCCGCGCCGCCGCTAAACGCATTGAAGAAAACCAATCAGTTCACAGCGTCTTTCAGGGCCTTGCCGGCCTTGAATTTTGGCTGATTGGACGCAGGAATTTGGATCGTGGCGCCCGTTCTCGGGTTGCGGCCGGTGGTCGCCTTGCGATGGGCCACCGAAAACGTACCGAAGCCGACGAGGCGAACATCGTCACCGCGAGCAAGCGCGGAGGCAATATTATCCAAGACGCTATCTACTGCGTTGCTCGCATCAGATTTTGACAGGCCCGTCGAGCTTGCGACGCTGGCAATAAGGTCGTTCTTATTCAATGTTTCCCCCTTTGGATGGAATGGTCTCAAGAGGTTGGTCTGCGGCGCAGAGTTTAGTTCCGGCGCAGAGCGAATGTCAAAGAGAAAACCGCCGCGAGGCGGCGGTTTCCTTCGGTTTTTCAAATAGCAGGTCGAAATCGATCAGTGGGTCGTCAAACCACTGACCTCTTCTTTGGCACCATCGGCGATCGGTGCGACCTCTTCACCGTCCTCCTGCCACTCGATCGGAACCAGGGCGGCAACAAGAGCATGCGACAACACCTCGTCGACGGTGGCGACCGGGATAATATCCAGTCCTTTCTTGACGTTATCGGGTATCTCTGCGAGGTCCTTCTCGTTTTCCTTGGGGATCAGCACGATCTTGATGCCGCCCCTGAGCGCCGCCAAAAGCTTCTCTTTGAGCCCACCGATCGGCAGGACGCGGCCGCGCAGGGTGACCTCTCCGGTCATGGCGATATCGCGCCTGACCGCGATCCCGGTTAAAACCGAGACGATCGACGTCATCATGGCAACGCCGGCCGACGGACCGTCCTTCGGCGTCGCGCCCTCGGGCACGTGGATGTGAATGTCGCGCTTCTCGAACACGGTCGGCTTGATGCCGAAATCGACGCAGCGGGAGTGCACGTAGCTGCGCGCGGCGTCGATCGATTCCTTCATGACCTCGCCGAGCTTGCCGGTCTGCTTGACCTGGCCCTTGCCGGGAACCGTCACCGCCTCGACCGCCAGGAGCTCGCCGCCGACCTCGGTCCAGGCCAGGCCCGTGGTCACACCGACGCGGTCTTCCTCGTCGATCTCGCCGAAGCGGAACTTGCGGACGCCGAGATAGTTGCCAAGATTGCGGCGCGTGACGCGAACCTTCACCTTGGAGCCCTCGACGATCTCCTTCACCGCCTTACGGGTGAGATTGGCGATCGACCGCTCGAGGTTCCGCACCCCGGCCTCGCGGGTGTAGTAGCGGATGATATCCCGCAGGGCGCCGTCGGAGATCGACCATTCGCCTTTCTTCAGGCCATGCTCGCTCGTCTGCTTGGCGACCAGATGGCGCTTGGCGATCTCCACCTTCTCATCCTCGGTATAGCCGGGCAGATGGATGATCTCCATGCGGTCCAGGAGCGGCTGCGGCATGCGGAGCGTGTTGGCCGTGGTGACGAACATCACTTCGGAGAGGTCGTAGTCGACCTCCATGTAGTGATCGTTGAACTTTGAGTTCTGCTCCGGGTCCAACACCTCAAGGAGCGCCGACGACGGATCGCCGCGGAAGTCCTGGCCCATCTTGTCGATCTCATCCAACAGGAACAGCGGATTGACCGACTTGGCCTTTTTCATGTTCTGCATCACCTTGCCGGGCATGGAGCCGATATAGGTCCGGCGATGGCCGCGAATCTCCGCCTCGTCGCGAATGCCGCCCAAGGAGAAGCGGACGAAGTTGCGTCCCGTGGCGCGCGCGATCGACTTTCCGAGCGAGGTCTTGCCAACGCCGGGCGGGCCGACGAGGCAAAGGATCGGCCCCTTGACCTTCTTGGTGCGCTGCTGAACGGCGAGATACTCGATGATCCGCTCCTTGACCTTTTCCAGGCCGTAGTGATCCGCATCGAGAATTTCTTCGGCCTTCTTGATGTCTTTCTTCACCCGGGTGCGCTTGCCCCAGGGGATCGACAGCATCCAGTCGAGGAAATTGCGCACCACGGTGGCTTCCGCCGACATCGGGCTCATGGATTTGAGCTTCTTCAGCTCCGCCTGGCACTTTTCCTTGGCTTCTTCGGAGAGCTTGGTCTGCTCGATCTTCTCCTCGAGCTCGGTGATCTCGTCGCGACCGTCGTCGGATTCGCCGAGCTCCTTCTGGATCGCCTTGAGCTGCTCGTTGAGATAATACTCGCGCTGGGTCTTCTCCATCTGGCGCTTGACCCGGCCGCGGATCTTTTTCTCCACCTGCAGGACACTGATCTCCTCCTCCATGAAGGAGTAGACGCGCTCCAGCCGCTCCATCACGTTGAAGGTGGCCAAAAGCTCCTGCTTGTTGGAGATCTTGAGCGCGAGATGCGAGGCGACCGTATCGGCAAGCTTTGACGGCTCGTCGATCTGATTCGCGGAGACCAGGACCTCGGGCGGTATCTTCTTGTTGAGCTTCACATATTGCTCGAATTGGGCGATTACCGAGCGGGTCAGCGCCTCCATCTCCTTGGCGTCGCTGAGGACTTCTTCGACCGCCTCCGCCTCGGCCTCGAAGAACTCCGCATTCTCGGTATAGCGGCCGATCGCGGCACGGCGGACGCCTTCGACCAGTACCTTCACCGTGCCGTCCGGAAGCTTGAGAAGCTGCAACACCGACGCCACCGTGCCAACGTCATAAAGATCGTCTTCGGTAGGAGTGTCTTTATTGGCGCTCTTCTGCGCGACAAGGAGGATTTCCTTGTCGTGCTTCATCACGTCTTCCAGCGCCTTGACCGACTTTTCGCGGCCAACAAACAGCGGCACGATCATGTGGGGGAAAACCACGATGTCGCGCAGCGGCAATACGGCAAAAACAGTGTCCATACTTTATCTACTCTTAACCTCGCTCAGTGCGGTGCTGCCTCATCGGCCGACGCACGCACTGACTACCTGATTCTCGATCTAGAAGTAAGTCGCTTGCGGTCCGGTATCAAGGGCGGGCCTTGCGCCGCACCGACCGGACTTGGGCGGCTTCGGCTCAGGCCGGAGCGCCGGCCTCGTCGCGGCGATCGGCATAAATATAAAGTGGCTGGGCGTTTCCATCCGCGACCTCCGCATTGATGACAACTTCGCGTACGCCGTCCAGCCCCGGTAGTTCGAACATCGTCTCGAGCAGGATGTCTTCCATGATCGAGCGTAAGCCGCGCGCGCCGGTCTTGCGGGCGATCGCCTTGCGCGACACCGCTCCCAGCGCGTCGTCGGTAAACTTGAGCGCCACGTCCTCCATCTCGAACAGACGCTGGTACTGCTTGACCAGCGCATTCTTCGGCGTCGAAAGGATCTCCACCAGCGCGTCTTCGTCAAGATCGTGCAACGTGGCAAGGACCGGCAGACGGCCGACGAATTCCGGGATCAGGCCGAATTTCAGCAGATCCTCGGGCTCGACCTCCTGCAACACCTCGCCGGTACGCCGTTCGTCCGGACCCTGGACGTTGGCGCCGAAGCCGATCGACTTGCCGTGGCGGCGGTCGGAAATCAGTTTTTCGAGGCCCGCAAAAGCGCCGCCACAGATGAACAGGATGTTGGTCGTGTCGACCTGCAGGAACTCCTGTTGCGGGTGCTTGCGTCCGCCCTGCGGCGGCACGCTGGCGACCGTGCCTTCCATGATCTTGAGGAGCGCCTGCTGCACGCCCTCA